>JARXKQ010000079.1 GCA_030271555.1 Chloroflexota bacterium
ACCCCGTGGTGATCGGCGAGCGCCTCGATGAGATCCGCCGCTGGCGCCAGCAGCATCAGCCGCTGGGCCTGCCGTCAGCGGGCAGTGTGTTTCGCAACCCAAGCGGTGAATCGGCCGGGCGGATCATCGACGATCTTGGCTTGAAGGGCCGACGCATCGGCGGGGCAACGGTCAGCGAGAAGCACGCCAACTTCATCGTCAACGACCAGGCCGGCACGGCGGCGGACGTCAGGCGGCTCGCCGAGCTGGTTCGACAGACCGTGCGCAGCGAACGCGGCATCGAGCTCGTCTTCGAGATCGTGTTTGCCGGCGACTGGACTGACTGGGAGAGCGCGGAATGAGCGCGGCATGATCGCGACACAGCGGATTCGCGTGGGCGTGCTCGCGGGTGGCGCATCCAGTGAGCGCGAGATATCGCTCGCCACTGGCATCGAGATTGCGGCTCACCTTGATGCCGCGCGCTACGAGGTGACGCTCATCGACCCGCTCGCGCTCATGGCCGACAACGCCGCGCTGACCGACGAGCAGCGCGCCCACGCTCGCGCGCTGGCGGAACACGCGGGGGTCATGGAGGAGCTGCCCGAACGGGATCGGCGCGAGCTGCCCGCCGCGCTGCAGGAGCGGATCGTGAAAGGCTCGAGCGGGTTGGTCGGTGCAAACTCGGCGCTCATTCCGGCGGGCAAAGAGCACCGCCGGCTCGACGTGTGCTTCGTCGCCATCCACGGGCAGTGGGGCGAGGACGGAACGATCCAGGGCATGCTCGAGCTGCTGGGCATCCCGTATGTTGGGTCGGGCGTCCTGGCGTCGGCTCTGGCGATGGACAAGGTGATGGCCAAGACCGTCCTCGCGGCAAGTGGACTAGAAGTGCCTGCGGGCATTGTGGTCAGCCGAACGGGTTGGCCTGAAGAACGGGAGTCAGCCCTCGCGCGGGCCGAAGATCTCGGTTTTCCGCTCGTCGTCAAACCTGTAAGACAGGGCTCGAGCGTGGGTGTTGTGATGGTCGATGCATCGGATGGATTGTCAGCCGCCATCGAAGCTGGATTCGCTCTGGATGACAGGGTCATGGTGGAAGAGCGCTTGCACGGCACTGAGCTGACCGTCGGCGTGATCGGCAACGGCAGCGAACTGCGCGCGCTGCCGGTGATCGAGATCGCGACCAAGGCGGAGTTCTTCGACTACCGCGCCAAGTACGACCCGGAGCTGACCGACGAGATCTGCCCAGCGCGCATCAGCGACGAGCTGGCGCTGCGGGTCCAGGACGTCGCCCTGGCCGCTCATCGTGCGCTCGGCTGCCGCGACCTGTCGCGGACCGACATGATCGCCACGGAGGACGGGCGCGTGGTCACGCTCGAGGTCAACACGATCCCCGGCATGACCGCCAACAGCCTCCTGCCCAAGGCCGCCCGAGTCGCCGGCATCGATTTTGGCGAGCTGTGCGGCAGGCTCATCGAGGCGGCGCTCGCGCGCAGCGCATGACCCGCCGCGCCGCGCGGCCAATTCGCCGATCGCGCACTACGCCGGTCTCCTTTCGCGAGGATGGCTGGCGGGCCCTTGTGAACCCGGCGCGGATCGCCGGCTTCTTGCTGATGCTCGGCAGCGCTGCGGCCATCGGCTGGCTTGTGACCAGCCACCAGTTCGCGCTTGCCGCGGACGGGGTCGAGATCAGCGGCGTCCACTACACCGATATCGCCGCTGTGAGCGATGCCCTGGACCTGCCTGCAGCCGACGCGCCGAATGTTTTCGGGTTGCGCACGGATCCAATGCGCCGCGCCCTGCTGGCGCTGCCCGCTGTCGCCGCGGCCGATGTCCACGTCGCGCTGCCCGACCGGCTGGTCGTCGCCATCACTGAACGCACTGCCGTCGTGCAGGTCGCCCACGCCGGCGTGACGTACTTGCTCGATGGCGAGGGCATAGTGCTTGAAGGTCGCTCGGCCAACGCCCCGCCAATCACCGATGTGCCGTTGATCGACGACCAGCGCGTCAACCTGGGCATCCCACTCGTTGTGGGCCAGCAGATCGACCCGTCCGAATCGGCAGCCATGCTCCAAATCGGTGCCCTAACGCCGGCGCTGGTGGGCTCGTCCACCTCAGGGCTCGCCTTCAGCGCCAATGACGCCGATGGCTTCGTCGTCAGCGCGGTACCAGATGGCTGGCGCGCGGTCTTCGGCTTCTACACGCCTACGCTGCGCCCGCCAACGGAGATTGCCCAGCAGGTGCAGTGCCTGCGGAGTCTGCTCGCCACCGGTGAGGCGCAGATCCAGACGATCTACCTCGCCCCATCGGACGATCGCTGCGGCACTTATCTGCCGCGGCCCAGTTAGGCGAGAATGGCGCCCGTGGAACGAGAGGCCGTACTGGTAGCGCTTGATGTCGGCACGAACAAGGTCGTGGCGCTCATCGGCGAGGTGGCGCGCGATGGCACGGTGACGGTCATCGGCAAGGGCGCTGTGCCGTCGGCCGGCATCAAGAAGGGCGTCGTGGTCAACATCGACCAGACGGTCAATTCGATTGCCGCGGCGCGCGAAGCAGCCGAGCGGGTGTCCGGCTACCGGATCGAATCGGCCATCGTCGGTATTGGCGGCAACCACGTCGAGTCGCAGAACTCGCGCGGTGCGGTCGCCGTGAGCGGGCCGCGGCGCGAGGTCACGCGCGAGGACATCGAGCGCGCCACCGAAGTTGCTCGCGCGGTGACGATCCCGTCCAACCGCGAGGTGCTCCACGTTCTGCCGCGCGGCTTCGTTGTCGATGGCCAGGAGGGGGTCAAGGATCCGCTGGGCATGAGCGCCGTGCGGCTCGAGGTGGAGACACACATCGTCCACGCGTCGGCGACAGCGGTGCAGAACCTGACCAAGTGCGTCGGCCGCGCGGAGATCAAGATCGATGAGCTCGTCGCCGCGAGCCTGGCGTCCGCGGATGCAGTCCTGACCGACACCGAACGCGAGCTAGGCGTGGCCGTGGCCGACTTCGGCGCCGGGACGCTTGACCTCGCCCTGTTCATGGAGGGCTCACCCTTCCATACCGCGGTCCTACCGCTGGGCGGCAACAATGTGACCAACGACATCGCCATCGGCCTCAAGACGTCGCTCGCCGCGGCCGAGGATCTGAAGATCCGCGTTGGCACGGCCGATCCGAGTGGCGTCGACAAGGACGAGCAGGTCGATGTCGCGGGAATCGGCGAAGGTGATGCCTCGAGCGCTTCGCGCTATGAGTTGGCCCTGATCATCGAGGCGCGCATGCGCGAGGTTTTTGAGAAGATCGGCGAGCAGATCGAGAAGGCCGGCACGAGTGGCATGCTGCCCGCGGGGTTGGTGCTGACCGGTGGCGCCGCGCAACTCACCGGAGCCGCGCGTCTTGGGCGGGAAGTGCTCCAGATGCCGGTTCGCGTCGCGGGCCCGTCCGGCGTGTCGGGCCTGACCGACCACCTGCTCACGCCCGCCTATTCGACGGCGTTGGGCCTGCTCATCTGGGGCGCGCAGACCGTTCACGGCGACGAGTCACGCGCGTACGAATCGACACCCGGGCCGGGCGTCCTAGGTCGGATGCGCGACTGGGCCCGCGGGCTGCTTCCGTAGGTGAAACGGACCGAGCTCGCGGTCCACACGGGTTCGCGGCGCGGGCTCTTCGATATCACCGGCGAGTGTGTGGATTTCGTGCGCGGCGAAGGTGATGGGCTGCTCAATGTGTTCGTGCCGCACGCGACGTGCGGAGTCGTGATCATGGAGCTGGGTTCCGGTTCAGACGCCGACCTTGTCGAGGCGCTCGACCGACTGCTGCCGCGCGATGATCGCTGGCGCCACGCCCATGGTTCGCGTGGCCATGGTGCCGATCACGTGCTGCCCCTGCTGGCGCCCCCATCGATCAGCATTCCGGTGGTCGGCGGGCAGCTCCAACTCGGCACGTGGCAGTCCATCGCTTTGCTCGATCCCAATCCCGACAACCCGCAACGGAAGGTCCACCTCACGCTGCTGCCGGGCTGAATCAGTTATCCACAAACCGTCCACATCGGACGCGAATCGGCTGTCCAAATCGGCCAACTCGGAGGCCATTGGGCATGCTGTCCGGAGAGGTTCCGCGGCTATACTCGCCCGACCATCAGACACCTCGGCGTCGGAGCCCGCGCCAGGTCTGCAACCGTCGTCACGCGCTGGGTAGAAGGGGATAAGCCGTCATGTCGCTGAGGTCCGACTCCGAGAACTTCGCACTCATCCGAGTGATCGGTATCGGAGGCGGCGGATCCAATGCCGTCAACCGGATGATCCGGGCTGAGCTGATGGGCGTGGAATTCATCTCTGTCAACACTGACGCCCAGGCACTGCTCCAGTCGGACGCTCCGCACAAGATCCGCATCGGCGACAAGATCACGCGTGGTCTTGGCGCGGGCGGTGACCCTGGCATCGGACAGCGCTCCGCCGAGGAAGACGCCGAAAAGATCTACGAGGCGCTCAAGGACTCGGACATGGTCTTCATCACCGCCGGCATGGGCGGCGGCACCGGCTCCGGCGCGGCTCCAGTCATCGCTGAGATTGCGCGCGATCTGGGAGCGCTGACGATCGGCGTCGTCACCAAGCCGTTCGGCTTTGAGGGCGCGCGGCGCCGGCTCAACGCAGAGAAGGGCACTGAGGCGCTGCGCGACAAGGTCGACACGCTCATCACCATCCCCAACGATCGCCTGAAGGACGTCGTCGACAAGCAGACCTCGATCCTCGAGGCGTTCCGCGTCGTCGATGACGTGCTCCGCCAGGGCGTCCAGGGCATCAGCGACCTGATCACGATCCCCGGGTTGATCAACCTCGACTTTGCCGACGTGCGGACAGTAATGAAGGATGCCGGCTCGGCGTTGATGGGCATCGGCCGCGCCAGCGGCGAAGGCCGTGCGGCAACCGCGGCGCGTGACGCGATCTCCAGCCCGCTGCTCGAGCTCAACATCAACGGCGCGCAGGGTGTGCTGTTCAACATCACCGGTGGCCCAAGCCTGGCCCTGTCCGAGGTCGATGAGGCGGCGGAGATCATCAAGAGCACGGCTGATCCGGAGGCGAACATCATCTTCGGCACGGTCATCGACGAGCGCATGGGCGACGAGATCGCGATCACCGTTATCGCCACCGGCTTCGACGCGTCGCGCCGGCGCGAGGTGCAGCGCACCCACGTGCCTGCCTCGGACCTGGCCACTGTCCTGCGCTCGCGCGAGCGCGAGCAGGTGATCGACCAGCGCATCGCCGCCGCAATCCCGATCAGCTCGACCGGCAATGGCGATGGCCTGCCCACCGCCGCAACGGTTGCGCCGCGGTCATCGAACGGTGACCTGCGCCGTGGGCCTCAGCAGGAGGTCGAGGACCTCGACATCCCGGCGTTCCTGCGCCGGCGCTCCTGACCCAGACATCTTCTCTCGACGCGCGGGTCGAGCT
Source organism: Chloroflexota bacterium (assembly GCA_030271555.1). Lineage (GTDB taxonomy): Bacteria > Chloroflexota > Limnocylindria > Limnocylindrales > CSP1-4 > JALYGJ01. The sequence goes on from JARXKQ010000079.1 coordinate 5,406, forward strand.
CGTCCGCGCGCGCATCGCGCAAGCGTGTGCTCGTGTGGGGCGCGATCCAGCGACCGTCACTCTGTTGGCGGTCACAAAGTCGGTCTCGCTTGACGTTGTCCGCGCGGCCATTCAGCTGGGCCTGACCGAACTGGCTGAGAACCGTGTCCAGGAAGCGGAAGCAAAGATCACCGATCTACCGCAGGCGCGCTGGCAGCTGGTCGGTCACCTTCAATCGAACAAGGCGGGCAAGGCGGTCGAGCTGTTCGACTGTATCCAGTCGGTCGATTCGCTCGAACTGGCGCAACGCATTGCGCGCCTCGCGCTCGACGCCGGCAAGGCGCCGTACCCGATCTACGTGCAGGTCAACGTCGACAACGACGAAGCCAAGGCGGGCTTCTCAGCTCACTCGCTTGAGGCGTCGCTGCCAGCGATCGCGGCGCTCCCCGGGCTCGAGCTGCGCGGCTTGATGACCGTTGGTCGGCTGGCCGGCCGAGCAGAAGACGCGCGGCCCACGTTTGGCGCCTTGCGCGAGTTGAGCCAGCGGCTCCGCAAACGTGATGCGCGGCTTGGGCCGGAGCTGTCGATGGGCATGAGCGACGACTTTGAGATCGCGATCGAGGAGTTGGCGAGTGTGGTCCGGGTCGGGCGGG
>JARXKQ010000080.1 GCA_030271555.1 Chloroflexota bacterium
CGTGGCTGTGGATCGCCGTCCAGGCGCTCAGCGGTGGGTCGAGCGATGCCGACGTTGCGTCGCTCTTCCTGTGGGTCTACGGCTGGGTGGGCCTCGCGCTGATAAGCGCCCTGGGCGGACCTCTCTGGTCGTGGCTCGACCCGTTCTCGACCATCCACGCCATCCTGAGCGGCATTGCCGGACGCCTGGGCCTATCGTGCGGACAGGCGTCAGCCTATCCAGCTGCCCTGGGCAAATGGCCGGCGGTGATAGGCCTGATCGTCGTCGTGTGGCTGGAGCTTGTCGGCCGGGTCGAGGGTGGTCGGTCCCTCGGGCTCTTCTTCGTCGGCTACACCGTTTACACGGTCGCTGCAATGTCGTATTTCGGCCGCGCGGCTTGGCGCAAGAACGGTGAGACGTTCAGTGTCTGGTTCGGCGTGCTGGGCCGCCTGGCGCCGTTCGCCTTGGCCGGTGAACCAGAGGACGGCAAGGTCCTGCGCCGGTCGTATGCATCAGGCCTCCTGTCGACGCCGTGGACGACCACCGACCTGACGCTGGTTGCCCTGGGCACCGGCTCGATCATCTTCGACGGCCTCAGCCAGACGCAAGCGTATTTCGACCTGTTCGTCAAGAACGGCCTGTTCGGCTCGACCGACCTCCGCGACAGCGTCACCGCGATCGTCTTCCTGGGCGGGCTGGTCGTGATTGTCTTGCTCATGTCCCGCCGATTGGGGGTGGCCACCCTTGGCTGTGGGCTGCTGCCTGTGGCAGTGGGCTACCTCGTGGCGCACTACCTGAGCTACCTGCTCATCGACAGCCAGCGCATCATCGCGGCGCTCAACGACCCGCTGATGCACGGCCAGAATCTGCTGCCGTTGGATCTTGGTTTCTGGGAACCGACGCTGCCCCTGCCGACTTCAGTGCTCTGGAGCATCCAGCTCGCGGCGGTGGTGGGTGGCCACATCGTCGGCGCGTGGGCGGGTCATGCTGAGATGGCTCGCGCGAAGGGCGGGACGACGGTCCTCGCACAGCTGCCACTGGCCATCCTGATGGTCGCCCTGACCACGATCACCCTGTGGTCGCTGGGTCAGGCTGTGCTCGTAACTCCAAGTAGCTGAGCCGCTAAATCGAGACGACGGCCCCTGGGCCGGACCAGCGCGCCGTCTCCAGCGCGGCCTCGACCGATTTGAAGAGCGCATCGGCATGATCGCCGTCGCGGTACATCGCAACGCCCGCTGAAACGCTGACAACCACGGGCTCGCCGCGCATGCCGAACATGTTCAGGTCGCGCACCTGGCGCCGGATCTGCGCCGCCGCATCCGCGGCGATCTCCGGAGTGGCGCCATTGAGAACGACGAAGAAGGAGTCAGGTCCTACGCGGGCAATGATGTCACTCGCACGGAAGCGCTGGCGGATGAGCGTGGCCACTGCGCGCAGGACGTTGTCGCCGACCGGCCGGCCATAGCGCTCGTTGACGGAGCGGAAGCTGTCGACGTCGAACATCAGCATCGCCAGCGGGACGCGCTCCTGGGGCGGCGTTCGGCGGCGCAGGGCCAGCAGCTGGTCGAGCGCCGCGTCGAGATAGGCGTGGTTGAACACGCCGGTCATGCCGTCGCGTGGCACGCCATCGTCGCCCTCCCTGCGCGCCAGCGTGCCGGCCGCGGCGAGAGTCACTACGGGCAGGATGCCCTCGAGCAGCTTGCGTTCGCTGGCGCCGAACGGCGCCTTGCGCTCATTCCGACCCAGCGTGATCGTGGCGATGACCCGACCGGCCTGGAGCGCGGGCAACGCGGCCGCGGCGCCGGCGAGGATCACCTGGCGCTGGCGAATCGCCTGGCCGGTGATGCCGACTCCGGGCAATACCTCGACACCCAGCGCTGAGCCGCTGCCGCCGAACACCGCGCGGACGAAGTGGCGGCCGGTGGGCGGGTCGAGAATGGTGAGCACCGCCATGTCCGCATCGAGCAGCGACGCCGCGCCGATCGCCAGGACGTCGGGCATCGAGTCGAAAGGTTCGTGGGCAAGGCGATCGGTGAGAGCGGTGACGCGGTCCACGAAATCGGCCTGGACGGCTTCGTTGGCGCGGAAGGCGTCCAACTGATCGCGCACCCGCGCGGCGAGCACGGCTGCGAGGGCGGCCGCTGTAACGGTTGCAATGGCATGGCTGACGCCACCATTGGAACCGCCCCATGCAGGCTGCGAGTAGTACAGCACTGTGTAGGCACCGCCCACCGCGCCCGCGATGAGCCCGCCCGAGATACCGGCGATGAATGTGGCCGCGCCCACGACGAGCGGCAGGAGCAGCGCCGGCTCAAGGCCCAGCTGCCGCCCGGTCAGCTCAACGAGCACGACCATGCCGCTGGCCATCGCGAACGCCGCCAGCTGGCGCAGCGGCACGGACGCCGGCAAGAGGCGCCCGGCCACCGCCGGTTCAGTCTGGGGGGCTTGAGCGATGCTGGGTGTGGTCACTTTCGTCGAATTTCGCAGGCTGCCGGCCGGGCGGCAACCGGACCTAGGTCCTATTGCAGCGGCCCGACGGACGGCCGGCATAGACTGCCGCGGCATGGCCACAGCCGACGAAGGAACGCCGCTCGAGCGCCGATTCGAGCTCGGATCGGGCACCGATCCGGCGCTCACCCTGGGCGCGCTGTGGTGGGGGCCGTCCGACGTGACGATGCAGCTGGGACCGGGCCACGCCACCCGCGCGATGCGCCTCGCGAGCGGCCCCGCGACGCTCGAGATCACGTGGCGGGACGCTGTGGCCGCGGCTCGAGCCTGGGGCGCCGGCGCCAGCGAGGCGCTGGACCTTGTACCGGGGCTGGTTGGCGAGCTTGATGACGCGCCGCCGCTGGTCGCGCATCATCCAATCGTGGGCGAGCTTGCCCGTCGCTTGCCCGGTCTGCGGCTGACGCGCGGCGCGCCGGTCATCGAGATGCTGGTCAACTCGATCATCGGCCAGAAGGTGACCGGGCTGGAGGCGCGCCGAAGCCAGCGCATGTTGTTGACGCGCTTTGGCGAACGCGCGCCGGGGCCGCTGGGCCTGACGCTGCCGCCGTCGCCGGAGACGCTCGCCCACACTCCCTACTGGACATTCCACGCACTGGGCCTCGAGCGACGCCGAGCGGACACGATCCGGGCGGCGGCGGCCATCGCACCGCGCCTCGAGCAGATCCGCACAATGCCGCGCGAGGAGGGCCGCCGCCGGCTCGAGTCCGTGCCCGGAGTGGGGCCGTGGACGGCGGCGGAGACGATGCGCCTCGCGTTGGGCGATCCGGACGCGGTCAGCGTGGGCGACTACAACCTGCCGCGCCAGGTGTGTTGGGTCCTCGCCGACGAACGCGACGGCGACGATCCGCGGATGCTCGAGCTACTCGAGCCGTATGCCGGCCAGCGCGCCCGGGTGGTGCTGCTGATCGAACGATCCGGCTTGCGACCGGCGCGCCGCGCTCCGCGTTATGCGCCACGACAGATTGCAGGCATGTGACGTATCGAAGTTGTGGGATGCGGTCTGTGACAATCGGCGCGTGTCGAACCGCGCGCCGCGCCGCCAGGGGGTCATCTACGGCCCGCCTCGTTTCGGGGGCGATGGGGGCGGCAACGGCGCGCTGATCGGCCGAATCCTGGGAATCGGGATGGTCGGACTTGCACTGGCGGTCCTCGTGGGCGCGGTGGCTCTTGTCAACCGACCGCCCGCCGCGACACCCACCCGCCAGGTTGGCCCCACGGCCAGCCCGCCGCCGGGATCGCCCAGCACCCAACCCTCGGCGACGACGTCGCCGGTCCCGACGAGCCCCGGGCCTACACCAACGGCCAGCCCGTTCGTACCCACCGTTCAGGTCGGCCCGGGCTTCGTCACCTTCGGCACCCGACTCAACCCCGACCAGACCGTCGCCGACCCGCGCGCGACGTTCGTGCCCAGCGACCGGCTCGTGTGGAGCGGCTTCCTGACTGAGGCGTCCGACGCCGCCGACGTCAGCGTCCGGCTCTTCAAGCTGGACGAAACCGCGCCCAACGGGGAGCGCTTGTTGAGTGAGGGCGAGGCGCGACCCCAGGCCAAGGCGGCGCTGCACTTGTCGCGCAAGGACATCAATCCCAGCCGCGCCCTCGACGGTCCCGGCATCTACCTCGTGCGCTATCTCAAGGGTGAGCTGGTGCTCGCGCAGGGCTACTTCGAACTGGGCGGCTGAGGTCTTGCGGGCTATCCTGACCAGGCCCGTGGAAGCCCAGCTGGACCGTCACCATCAGGCACCTGTCTCCGGCCGACTCGCCGTGATCGGGCTGGCGTTCGTCTGTCTGACCGGTGGCGTCCTCGCCTGTGACTCGCCGGCCAAGACGCCGCGCCCCAGCTCGTCGCTGATCGTCCTCCAGTTCACGCCCCAGCCCAGCCGCTCGTCCGGCCCGCCGGCAACACCGGGTCGATCGCCGGCGACGTGGCCCCTGGGCTGGGACGCCAGCTTCTGTGCCATGTTCAGCCAGGCGGTCGACGCGCAACAACTGCTGGTCGACGTGCAGCTTGATATCGATGACGGCAAGAATCACGACGCACGTTTGCTCGCCGGGGAGCTGATTCAAAGCGCGGGCGCGGCCACGGACGCCATCACGACCCTGCCCGATTGGCCGGACGGCCAGCCGGTCGTCGTGGGCATCGCCGGACTCATGGACCTCGCGTCACGCGCAGGGGACGAGTACCACTCGTGGTTCGCCGACGGCAAGCGCGCAGCGTTGGGTCGCGCCCAGGCACTTCGCTCTGAGAACGGGGGTCAGGTGGCCGAGGTCAACGGCGATCTGGCCGCGCTGGCCGACCAGGGCCTCAACTGCCAGGGCACATCGCTCGTGCTCGAGGCAGCGGGGTAGCCACATCCTTGGACGCACCAACCCTCACGCAGCGATTGGCCGAACTCCGGGTCGTGCCGGTGGTGACGATCGACTCTGCTGCTGATGCGGCCGGGTTGGCCGGCGCACTGGCGGCCGGTGGCCTGCCGATCGCCGAGATCACCTTCCGCACTGACGCGGCGGCCGAGGCAATCGCCGCCATCCGCGCCGCGCAGCCCGACGTGCTCGTGGGTGCCGGCACCGTGCTCGACGCTGCGACCGTGGACCGCGCGCTCGAGGCGGGCGCTGAGTTCATCGTCGCACCGGGCTTCAATCCAGCGATGGTCGCCTATGCCCTGGCGCGCGGGGTCGCGGTGATCCCGGGCGTCGTGACGCCCAGCGAGATCGAGGCGGCGCTGTCGCTGGGACTGCGGGTGTTGAAGTTCTTCCCGGCAGAGGCATCGGGCGGCCCGGGCTATCTGTCGGCCGTCCGCGCGACCTATCCCACGGTCCGGTTCATGCCCACCGGCGGCGTCAACATCGGCAATCTCGCGGCATACCTGGCGCTGCCCAATGTCATTGCCGCGGGCGGGACATGGATCGCGACGGCCGATGCCATCAAAAACCAGCGCTGGGACGAGATAAGCGGCCTCGCGGCGGAGGCAGTGAGGATCAGCCGGGGAGCGGCCCACTGACGGTTTTGGCTTCGCCGGTCGCGCCGTAACGGTCGGCGACGACCTCGGCCAGGACGGCCAGCGCGGTTTCTGCGGGGGAGCGGCCACCAAGATCGAGCCCGATGGGTCCGTGGAGGCGGGCGATGTCCGCCCCGTCAACGCCGGCAGCGGCCAGTCGCTCGCGCCGGTCACTCTGAGTCTTGCGCGAGCCCAGCGCGCCCACGTAGCGACAACCGCGACGGAACGCTTCGATGAGTGCCGGGTCATCGAACTTTTGGTCGTGGGCGAGCACGGCCACGGCGTCGTTCGCGCCCAGTCCGATCTGATCGGCCACCTCGTCGAGCCAGCCCAGGACGATCTCGTCAGCGTCAGGAAAGCGCTCGCGGGTCGCGAAAGCCGCGCGGCCGTCGACCACGGTCGTGGCGAAACCAAGCTCGCGCGCGAGGCGCACCAACGCACGAGCGATCTCGACCGCGCCCACGATCACCAGCCGCGGCCGGACTGGATAGGCCTCGATGAAGAACTGCCGCTCGCCAGACTCAATGACGCGCGACGTGCCG
>JARXKQ010000081.1 GCA_030271555.1 Chloroflexota bacterium
GTGGACGTCGAGCCGAAGGGCTAAACCTAATAATGAGGAGTCCGGTCGGTCGTCGACCGTCCTCAAGTTTCCGCAACACATGTGACTGCGCCGCGCGACCGGGTTGAGACTGCGTCAGATGAAACCGCGAACGGCATGGGCCGTACTCGTGAGTGGTGCGATTCTGGCGCTGGCCTGTGGCCCGGCGCCGATCCCGTCCCAGTCGGCGCTTACTTCGCCATCGGCGTCGCCGACCCCTTCGGCTCCGTCTGAGGGCTTCCCGACTGAAGTTCAGGGAATGCCGGTCCTGTCGGTCGGTGGCGCGAATCAGCTCATCGCCCGGGGAAAGCTCGACGGTCGCGTCGCGGCGGTCGGCGGGTGGTGGGTACAACCGATGGTGCCAAGCTGTCCCGCGCCAGGACGGTGGATGGCGCCGCTGGAGACCTACTGCGGCTTCAACATCTTCGCCAGCCAAGGCTTCGCCGCCATGACATGCACTCCCGACCACAACAGCTGCTCCAGCAATGGACCGCCACCCGGGACCGAAGTGCTGCAGCCAATAACGGGTGGTGAAATCGGTGGCTGGAGGGCCTTGGGCGAGGCCATGAACAACTCTCCGATTTGGAAGTCAGCCGGTTACATCCCGGCCGTCCTTATCGGCCACGCCGGCGATCCGCGGCAGTGGGAGTGCCCAACCGAGACGCGGCCTGACTGTGCCCGCAAGTTCGTGGTGGACCGGGTTGCCTGGGTCGACGGGCAGATCCTTCCGCTTGGGGCCGTACCTGACCAACCGCCCACGAGAATGACGGCCGACGAAGCGATCGCGGTGGCTCAGGCTGGAACGGGTGCCATCGTGGCCTTCGCAACCCACGCAGCCGACGTGCCCACGCTTGACCCACGACTGCACGAGGCCGGCGAGACGGTGATGTGGCTGGTGCGATCAATTGCCGCCCAAGGTGCGGCAGCAGACGACCCCACTCGATCGGCCACCGTCGCGTTGATTGACGACGCGACCGAACAACTCATCGAGTCTTTGCCACTGGCCGCCGGTGCCGACTCTGAGCCCGCCATCCTGCGCTTCCAGGCGACATCCGTCGCCGAGTGCTGTGCTGGAAATCTGTGGCCCCGATATGAGATCGACTCCGCCGATGGAGCGCCTGTTGTCGAGAGTCAGGGAAGCGGCTCGGCATCCGGCGCCGCGACGGACGGCACACGCTTCCACGCTGGTGCTCCCGCCGTGCTTGGCAACGGCGACTTCATCGTTCATGCGTGGTTATCGACGGGCAACGCGGACGATAGCGAACGCCAATCCGAGTGCCAGACGACCATCACGTTGACTAACGGTCAGGAATTCCGGGTGGAGGCCGCCTTCCCGCAAAGCGGGCCATGCACGTTCGTGACGCCGACATTCGAGGACTCGATCTTCTAAAGGGTGCGTGTCATGCGAGTTGGCACGGGCGGCGCGCATGATGGTGGCGTGACCGGGCGGACGATCCTGCACGTGGATCTGGACGCGTTCTTCGCCGCCGTTGAGCAGCGCGACGACCCGTCGTTGCGCGGCAAGCCCGTGATCGTGGGTGGTGGCGGGCCAAACGATCGCGGAGTGGTGAGCACGGCGTCGTACGAGGCGCGCGTGTTCGGCGTGCGCTCCGCGATGCCACTGCGTACCGCGGCCGCGCTGTGCCCCAACGCGATATTCGTGCCGGTCAACGGGCGCAAGTACAGCGCGGCGAGCAAGCAGGTCATGACGATCCTCGACCGCTTTTCGCCGCTCGTCGAGCAGCTGTCGATCGACGAGGCGTTCCTCGACGTAACGGGCACAGAGACGCTCCAGGGCAGCGGCGAGGACGTGGCGCGCAAGCTCAAAGCGGCGGTGCACAACGAGACCGGCCTCACCATTTCAGTGGGCGTCGCCGCGAACCGGCTCGTGGCCAAGATCGCGTCGGACCTGAAGAAGCCTGACGGCCTGGTCGTCGTGCCACCGGGGACGGAGCGCGAGTTCCTGGCGCCGCTCCCCATCGAACGGCTGTGGGGCGTTGGCGCGAGCACGCGCAAAGGCTTGTCTGACTACAACGTGCGCACGATTGGCGATCTGGCCGCGTTGCCGCAGGACGTGCTGGTGCGCCGGTTCGGCAAGCACGGCGGCGACCTCACCCTACGTGCTCATGGAGTGGGCGACACCGTCGTCGGCGGGCATGAGGCGGCCAAGTCGGTCAGCCAGGAGCACACCTTCGAGACCGACACGGGCGACTGGGAGTACCTCGAGCAGACCTTGCTGGCGCTCTCGGAAGGAGTCGCCCGGCGCTTGCGCTCGACGCACGTCCTTACGACGACGGTCGCGGTGAAGATTCGCGATACCGATTTCGTGACCGTCACCCGCCAGAAGACACTGCCTGAGCCGACCGATTCGACCGACATCATCTGGCGCACTGCGGTTGCGCTGACCAAGAAGGAGGCGAAAGGCAAGGTTCTGCGCCTGCTGGGTGTCGCCGCGACCGGGCTGTCCGAGGAGAGCCAGATGGCGCTGTTCGGCACCGGCGACGACAAGCGCCACAAGGCACAGGCCGCGGCTGACGAGGTGCGCGACCGCTACGGGTCCAAGGCGATCAAACGGGCGCGCCTGCTCGATGCAAGCGTCAGACAGCCGTTCGAGCGCGACCCACGCAGATTGCCGCTGGTCGAACGCCATACGAAACCGGCGAAAGACCGAAGCTAGGCTGCCGCTCCGGCGTAGCCGCTGGTGGGCCGAATTTGATGGTCGTGACGCGCTAGCTGTCACGCGGTCGCTGAAAACTGCCTCCAAGCCCGCTGGATTTGGGTCGTTGACATTCGAACAACTGTTCGATACGTTATGTGAACAGATGTTCTATGCCGAGGAGGCAACACACCGATGGCAATCGTGCGCGTGACCCCAACTGAGATCGACGTTAAGACCGGGCTGTTCGATGGCCGCCCGCGTCAGGTTCGTATCGCCAATGAGAACGTTCGGGTAATCGAGATCGCCCAGGTGCGCGATGAGCTCGCCGCCTACCCCGTGGCGCAGGGGCCGCGGCGCATCTTTGATGTGCGCACGCCGGATACGCGTCTTCGCCTGGCCTTTGAGAAGCGTGGCCGGCGCTGGCTGCTGGAGGGTCGCGAAGCCGCCTAGCGGCTGACCGTGCGGCGCGCCATGCCCGTGCGACAATCGCCCGCGTGGACGGTCCTTCTGAATCACTCGCCGGACTGACCCTTACCCACTTCTCGGATCGCCTCGCGTCGGCTGAGCCGGTGCCCGGCGGCGGCAGCGCCTCGGCGATCTGTGGCAGTTTTGCCGCGAGCCTGCTGGCGATGGTCGCCCGGCTCAGCGTCGACCGCCCCAAGTACGCCGCGTACCAGGTGACCCATGGCCGTGCGCTGGCGACCGGTGAGCGCGGCCGCACGGTCCTGCTCGAGCTTGCCGATGCCGACGCGCTTGCGTATGCCGGCTTTGCCGCGGCGAGCAAGCTGCCCAAGGAAACGGTGCAGGAACAGGCCGCACGCGACGAGGCAACACGCGTCGCGGCGCGCGCGTCGAGCGAGGTGCCGCTGACTGTGGTCAGCGAGTGTGCGCGGCTGCTGGACGATATCGTGGCCATGGCCGGACGCAGCAACCTCAATGCGGCGAGCGACCTGGAGGTCGCCGCGCGGCTCGCCTCAGCCGCCGCGCGCGGTGCGGCCGCGAACGTCTACATCAACTTGCCAATGGTGGGTGACGAGGCGTACGCGGCGACGACCACCGCGACGATCGAGGGGCTGCTCAACGGCGTCGAGCGCAGCGCGGCGCAGGTCTCGGAACTCGTTGCTGGCGGCGGACTGCGCGAGCCCGAATCGGAGTGACCGACCGCCGGTCCCAGGTTGCCGTGCTGCGCTACGACGAGCCGGCGCGCATCCTCGATGGGCGGCCGCTCGCGACGCGCATCAGGACCAACGTTCGGCGCCAGGTCACGAGCTTCGAGAAGACATACGGCTTCCGCCCGCAACTCGTAGCGGTCATGATCGGCCACCAAGCGGCCTCAAGCGTCTACGTCGGGCAGATCCTGCGCTCGTGCTCAGCGGTGGGTATTCCCAGCCGAGTCGTCGAGCTGCCGCGCCAGACAACCGCGGATGAGTTGCGCCGCCGACTCGAGCTGCTGAACAAGGACAGCAAGGTCGCGGGGATCATCGTTCAGCAACCACTGCCGCGGCACATCCCCTTGAGCACCCTGACTGACACGATCATGCCGGCCAAGGACATCGACGGCATCCACCCGCTGAACACGGGACTGATGGCCCTGGGCTACGAGGGTTTCCTGCCCGCATGCGCTGAGGCCGCGGTTGAGATACCCAAGTTCTACGGCTACTCGCTCGAGGGCAAGCGTGCCGTGGTCATCGGCCGGAGCAACGTCGTTGGCAAGCCGGTCCAGCTCTTGCTCATGCGCGAGCACTGCACGGTCACGGTCTGCCACCGGCGAACGCGCGACCTTACGGCCGAGATAGCCCGGGCTGAGATCGTCGTCTCCGCGGCGGGCTCGGCGGGCCTGGTAACCGGCGACATGCTCCATCCCGGTGCGCTCGTCGTCGATGTCGGCATCAACGTCCGGGGTGGCCGTGTCGTCGGCGACGTCGACTTCGACTCAGCCGTCAAAGTGGCCGCGGCGATCACGCCGGTGCCGGGCGGCGTGGGCCCGGTGACCAATGCCGTGCTGCTCGAGCATCTGATCCGTGCCGCGCGCTGGCAGCAAACCGGCCATCCCATAATCGCCGGCCGCGGCCGCAAACGCCGGGTTTGACGCATATGAAATCGAGCCTCGACATCGCCCGTGCCGCGCACCTGAGGCCAATCGCGGACGTCGCGCATGAGCTTGGGTTGCGCGACGAGGAGCTCGATCTGTATGGCACGTACAAAGCCAAGATCCAGCCGACGGTGTGGGCGCGCATCGCCGACAGGCCAGACGGCAAGGAGATCGTAGTCACCGCGATCACGCCCACGCCGCTCGGCGAGGGCAAGACGACAACCACCATTGGCTTGGCGCAGGGCCTGAACCGGATCGGCGTACGCGCCGCTCCCGCCATCCGCCAACCCAGCCTGGGCCCGGTGTTCGGCCTCAAGGGTGGTGCGGCGGGCGGTGGCTACAGCCAGGTCCTGCCCATGGAAGACATCAATATCCATTTCACGGGCGACCTGCATGCCGTCGCCGCGGCGCACAACCTGGGCGCCGCGTTCCTCGACAACCATCTATTTCGCGGTAACGCCCTGGGCATCGATCCGGCAACCGTCAGGTGGCCGCGTGTGATCGACGTCAACGACCGCGCCCTGCGCCGCGTGACGATTGGCTTGGGCGACCAGGCCGATGTCAGGGAAACCGAATGGCACATCACCGCCGCGTCAGAGGTGATGGCGATTCTCGCCCTGGCGACGGACGTCCACGACCTGCGGGCACGCCTGGGTCGCTGCATCGTCGCCGAGAACTTCCATGGCGAGCCAGTCACGCTCGAGCAGCTCAAAGTCGCGGGTGCGATGGCCGTGCTCATGCGCGAGGCGATCAAGCCCAACCTGGTCCAGACGCTCGAGGGCGGGCCGGCCTTCATCCATGCCGGCCCCTTCGCCAACATCGCGCACGGCAACTCGTCGGTCATCGCCGATCGCATCGCGCTCAAGCTGGTCGACGCGGTCGTGACCGAGGCGGGTTTTGGCTCCGACATGGGCTTCCAGAAGTTCGTCGATATCAAGTGCCGCCTGTCGGGCATCAGGCCCGCCGCCGCGGTGATCGTGGCGACGATCCGCGCCCTCAAGATGCACGGCGGGGTGGGCCACGTCGTTGCCGGCAAGCCGCTCGACGCGGCGCTCTTGCAGGAAGACCCGGACGGAGTCCGACGCGGCTGCGAGAACCTCGCGCAGCACGTCGAGATCGTGCGCGGCTACGGCATTCCGGCGGTCGTCGCGATCAACGCCTTCCCGACTGACAAGCCATCAGAGGTGGCGGTCGTCGTTGAGGCCGCGCTCGCCGCGGGCGCCCGCGCAGCGGTGGTGACAAATCACTTCGAG
>JARXKQ010000082.1 GCA_030271555.1 Chloroflexota bacterium
GGTGAAATGGCGCGCGAGGGTGACGAAGCCACCGGCGGCCATGGGATGACCGATGAGCACCAGCGGTGGCTCACTCGAGCTGCCACTCCCCCGCCGGACGTCGTAGGTCAACGTTGCGCCCGGCACTTCGAGGGTCTTGGTCTCCATCGCCGTGGTCGGTGCCGTCATGCCGGCACCTGCGCGCTCTCAGCGAGCATCGCGTCGATCTGGCCGACGGCCTGCGTCATGCCCTCTTCCATGCCCATCGCGAGCATCTTGTCGAGCGCCTCGGCACTGGGGAACTCGTTGTGGATGCTCATGCGCGTCCTGCCGCCGCCGATGTCCTCGATATTGACGCGCATGCCGATGATCGGGAAGTCGGCATCGGGCGTGCCGGTTTCGTCCGCGAACTGGTCGCGCAGGATGATGCTCTTGGGCGGATCGGTCGCGACGATGTTCCACGAGCTGTAGGGCGTCTTCTGCCCGTCAGGGCCGGTCATGTAGTAGATCGCCTTGCCGCCGGGGATGAGGTCGAGCGCCACGAAAGTCGCGGGGTAGGACGGTGGGCCCCACCAGCGCTCGAGCTGGCGCGGGTCAGCCCACAGCTGCCACACACGCTCGGGTGACGCGCTGAGCTCGGTCGTGACGGTCATCGTCAGCGCCACGGGGTCCTTGGTCACGGTGGTAACTGGCACTTCTAGCTCTCCTTGGTTTCTTCGAGAATTGTTGCCATCAGATCGATTCGTTCGCGCCAGATCTCCTCGTAGCGATCTAACAGCCGCTGCGCGATCCGCAGCCCTTCGAGATGGGTCCGGACGACCTTGCGCCGGCCGATCCGGTGCTTCTCGACGAGCCCTGCCCTTTCCAGGACGGCCACGTGCTTCTGGACCGCAGCGAAGCTCATCGAGTAATGCGCTGCAAGCTCGACCACGCCTTCGTTGCCGCTGATGGCGCGGCGGACGATGTCTCGCCTTGTTGCATCAGCAAGGGCGCCGAAGACGCGGTCGAATTGGATGGCCGACTGTCCGGCCAGGCCAACTGCTTGCATGAATACAACCATACGGTTGTATGTAGTCATCTGTCAAGTCGGTAGATTCGCTTGCGTGAAAGACGAGATGACCGAGGACGAGCTGGTCGAGGCGGTCGACCACTATCCCACCGGCGGCGTGCGCTTCCGTGGCGCGAACCTGGGCGGCCAGATGCACGGACCGTGGGAGTTTTTCCGGCTCGATGGGTCGCTCCTGCGCGCCGGGTCATTCGATCGTGGCAAGCAGGTTGGCGTGTGGCGGACCTACGCCCGATCAGGCGCGGCCGTTAAGGAGACGCACTTCAAATAGTCGGATCAGTGCCGTAGCTGTATCGATGTCGGCCATACCGACAAGCGAGGCGATTTCGGCCCCGTTTACCGATCCTTGCGTGGCTGAGCCCCACGCCCTCACCCGAAACGTGCGTGATACGCGCGGCGCATCGCCGGCAACCGGCTACCGCTGGCCGGAAAGCCGCACCGGTGACGATATGGCCGACGCCCGGTTATGTTGGCGCGCGATGTCTGAAGGAGGTGCGCGACTCAAACTGACGCGCGACCAGATCCTGGGCCATCGGCGCCGCGTCAGTGCGCTTGACGCGCGGCTGCCCGCCGGTAGCGCGTCGCTTGAAGCGGCCGCATCGGCCGGCCTCCAGGACAGCATGCCGCGCGCGGCTCTCCTGTCGCTTCATGCGCGGGTGACGGGCGTCCATTCAGGGTCGTGGGAGGATCCTGCGCTTATCCAGATCTGGGGGCCGCGCTACTCGAACTACGTTGTGGCCGCGCGCGACCGCGCCCTGTTCACGATCGCTCGATACCCCGACGACGTGCGGACCCAGCGGGTGGCCGAGGACATGGCCGCGCGGCTGGCGGAGCACATCGGCGAGGGACGGATGCGCTTCGATGATGCGACGGCGGTAGTCGAGGGCAACGCGAACCGGATGCGCTACGCGACGCTCACCGGGACGGTCGCGATCCGCTGGGATGGCGCGCGCCAGGCAGAAGTCTGGATCGTCCCGCGACCGGCAATGACGCCCGTCGACGCGCGGCGTGTGCTGTCCCGTCGGTACCTGCACGTCTTTGGGCCCACCACCCACGCGTCATTTTCGGAGTGGGCAGGCATCGGTCCGGCGCAGGGCCGCGCGACATTCGACGAATTGGCCGTTCGGCGCGAGCTGGTCGAGGTGACGACTCCGCTGGGCGAGGCATCCATCCTCGCAAGCGACGAGACGTCGTTCCGGACGCCGCCCGACCAAGCGGCCGCGGCTCGTCTGCTACCGAGCGGCGACACCTATTTCCTCCTGCAGGGTCGTGACCGTGAACTGCTCGTTCCCGACGCCGCCCAACGCGCGCTGCTCTGGACGACACGCGTCTGGCCCGGCGCGCTAATGGTGGGCGGTGAAGTCGCCGGCACGTGGCGGCGCGTCCAGCACAAAGTGACGATCAGCGTGTGGCGTGCCCTCTCCCCCGCCGAAAGAACGGCCGTCGAGGTTGAGGCGTTGTCGCTTCCGCTGCCCAGGCTGGTCAAGCCCATCGCCGTTGCCTGGCACAACGAATCCACCCACGCGGCCTGAACTCGACGCGACCGCACTCCGGGTAGCCCGAGAGGCCTATGCGCAACACCCATACGAGTAGGTGCCTCCGGAGCGCTTTGAAGGTGTTCTGGGCACGTGCGAGGGAGGCTCCTGTCGGCGTTTGTCCTGGCGCTCGCGTCGGCGACCGTCTGGGTTGGCGCCATCCCGTTCGCCGAGCACGCCCCAGTAGCAGTTGCGTACAGCGTCGCTCGAGGCGACGGACCTTCGACCGATGCTCGCCAGGCTGCGCCACAGACCTTCGTCGCGGGCGTGCGCAGCGACGGCGGTCTCGCCGACTACTCGGTCGCGCGCTTCGACTGGCGCAACTTCTTCACTCCGCAGGCCACCGATGTCCCGGTCGCGCCGACGGATCAGCCGACCGACGCACCCAAAGCCACCGACGCGCCGGCCACGCCCGAGCCGATGGCCACGCCGCGGCCCGAGCCGACGGCCACGCAGCGGCCCGAGCCGACAGCGACTCCGCAGCCGACGACGCGCCCGACCGAAGCGCCCACACCCAGGCCGACGCCGCGACCGACAACCACGCCCGAGCCCACACCCGGGCCCACCGCCTCGCCCAGCCCAGATCCGACGCCCAAGCCGACCGAACCGCCCGCGACCTACAGCGGCAGATCGCATTTCTGGTTCCCGGCCGTGAACATCGATGCCAGCTGGGACTGGTACGGCTGCGACTACGGCGGCGCGGCCACCCTCCCGATGGGTGTCTTTCGCTGGGGTTGCGGCCCCGCATCGAATATCTACCTCCTGAGCCACGCCGCGAGCACGTTCAAGAAGCTTCGCCAAGCCTTCCATGACGGAACGCTCCAGGTGGGCGAGAACGTGTGGTACGGCAACGCCCAGGGCGACGTGACCAAGTGGGAAGTCAAGTGGATCCGCCGCGTGACGGCCGAGTATCTGAACGCGACCGCAAGCGACTGGGCGCTCAATGACTCGCCCACGCCGATCATGACCCTCCAGACATGCGATGGCGCCCAGAGCCAGCTGCGGCTCATCGTGAGGCTCGTTCCCGCCGACTAGACTCGGGCCGATGCCCAATCTCTCTCAGGCGGCGCACGAGTTGCTCGGATCAGCGGCCGTGGCGACAGTGGCAACCATCAATGCTGATGGATCGGTCCACCTGAGCTCGGCCTGGGTGGGCATCGAGGATGGCGAGATCGTCTTCGCCACGTTGCCCGATCAGCGCAAGCTGCGCAACCTGCGGCGCGATCCCCGCATCGCGCTGACCATTCACGGCGAGCGCGTGAACGAGTGGGGCCTCCAGGAGTACGCGGTCTTCGAAGGCGTGGCGCGCATCACCCAGGGCGGCGCGGCGGAGATGCTCCAGCGCCTGGCGCACACCTACCTGGGGCCCGACGTCGTCTTCCCGGGGATGCCCAACCCGCCGCCGGGCTTTATCACCCGCATCAAGGTCGAGCGCATCAGGGGCATCGGCCCGTGGCAGGAGTTGGACAGCTGACGCTGCGCCTGGTCGCGAGTGATGAGTTGACGGCCGCCCAGGTGGCGCGGCTGCACGAACTGATGCAGGACGCCTTTGCAGGCGATGAGCACGGTGGCTTCACCGAGGAAGATTGGCAGCACGCCTTGGGCGGGACGCACTTCCTCCTCGAGTCGGACGGCGCAATCGTCTGCCACGCGTCCGTCGTCACGCGCGAGCTGCACGTTGCCGGCGTTCCGCTAAAAACCGCGTACGTCGAGGCCGTCGCGACCGACCCCGGCCTGCAGGGCCAGGGCCTGGGCACGCAGGTGATGCGGGCAGTCGGTGATTTCATCGACGCCGGCGATTGGCAGATCGCGGCACTGGGCACCGGCAGCCAGGCGTTCTACGAGCGGCTGGGCTGGCGGATCTGGCGTGGCCCGTCGTTTGTGCGCACGAAGTCAGGCGATGTCGCGACGCCCGACGAAGACGGCTACATCATGGTCCGCCTGACGCCGCGCTCCCCCGCGCTCAGGCCGGATGCGCCGATCAGCTGTGAGGTGCGCCCCGGGGACGTTTGGTAGCGCGCTCCATGTCGCCCGCGACGGCGCGCTCGCGCGGCTCGCCCGCGATCAGACCCGCGATTGTCCCCTCGAAATCAGCGACCGAACGGTTCTGCGTCAGCTTCTGCTTTGCGTCGATGCGCTCGATCGTCAGCTCGACCCCGACGATCGCCTTGGCCTGCATATCGATGTAGTCGGCCGGGGCGTCCGCTACGAACCACGGTTGCTGGCGCTGTGACTCGTGCTGCGTGACCAGCGCGCCGACGTTGGCGAGGAGCCAGTCGTGCTCGTGATGCACGCTGACTGTGCCGTGGACGACGACCATCGAATAGTTCCAGGTGGGCACGACCTTGCCGGTGCGCCGCTTCTCCTCGTACAGAGACGGCGAGACGTAGGCGTCGGGGCCGTGAAAGATGACGATGGCGCTGGCCTGCTGCTCAAGGGCGCGCCAGTGTGGGTTGGCGCGTGCAACGTGGCCGCGCAGCGTGCCCCATTCGCCCTGCGTCGGGTCGACGATCAGCGGCAGCATGGTCGTCAGGTAGCCGTCATCGGACAGCGAGACGAGCGTCCCGGCCTGCGTCTGTGCGAGCTGGCTCAGCAGCGCGAGCGGGTCATCGACCGTGAACTTGCCGTGCGCCGGTTGGTACATCGCGGCTGATTATCCGAGGAACTCGCGCACAAGGCCAGCCAGCAGGTCGGGATGGTCGGACGGGATGGTGTGGGTCGCGTCCAGGACGCGGTGGTCGAGCGCGTCGCCCAGCTGACTCCTGATCGCGCCTGCCGTCTCGGCCGAGACGTACTTGCCCTTCTCGCGGCCCGCCTCCAGGAGCAGCGTCGGGCCGCGCCACGGCGTTGGCTGGATTGGCTCGTGCATCTGCGTCCAGCCGGCCACGACCGCCTGTTCGCGCACGAGCGGCGCAAGCCGGCCGTCCGGCGTGCGGTCGATCGCATTGGCGAACTCGAGCGCCGCCGCCCACCACGCTCCCGGTTCGCGCTGCGCCAGTAGATCGTCGAACGCTCGTCGCTCATCCGCCCACGAGACGCGCGCTCCGGTGAGCGCCATGCCCTCCTCCGCGGTCGCCGCGGATACGCCGATGGCCGGGTCGACGAGCACCAGGCCGCGCAGTGCGTCAGGCATGGCACGCGCCAGCTCCCACGCGATCAGGCCGCCGTACGAGTGACCCAGCACGACCGTCTGTGGGCCGAGCTCGCTCAGAACGGGCGCCAGATCCGCTATGTGCTGCGCCATCGTCCACGGGCCGCTCCCCGGAGAATGGCCGTGACCGCGCAGGTCGGGCGCGAC
>JARXKQ010000083.1 GCA_030271555.1 Chloroflexota bacterium
CTGGGCTGGTTCCAGCTGGTGTGGGCGCAGGTCTATCTCGTTTGGCCGCGACTATCGGTCGCGCGGCTGGCGATCCTGGCCAACGTGGGTGCGGTGCTCGTCTGGATCATGTCGCGCACAGTGGGGTTGCCGATCGGCCCGCAGGCATGGGTGCCGGAGCAGGTTGGCTTCGCCGATGTGCTGGCGACATCGTTCGAGCTCGGGATAATCGGCTTGCTGATGCCCACGCTCTTGAGGCAGCGGTTCGAGCTGGCGCTCAACGACCAGATGCCGATGCAGAAGGCATTCGTGCTCGCGGCCTTTGCGACAGTCGCCGTTGGTTTGCTCACTGCAGTTGCGTTGGTGCCACCGGCGTTTGAGTTCCTCGCGTTCACCTAAGGCGAGGAGCCGCAGCTTCGCGGCAAAAGAAAAACCCGGCTCACCTTGCGACGAGCCGGGTACCTGGCTTTCGCCAGGAAAATCGACTGCCTAGCGGCTCATCATCGCTGAGCGCTGCATCCAGAACGCTGCGGCAAATGCCCATGCCGCGACGATCAGGTGGAGCAGGTTGTCGCCGAGCTCCAGGTTGGACAGGCCGAACGTGTTGGGCGTCGCGTTACCTGCAACGAGGAAGCCGTACACGCCGAAGAACAGGGCGATCAGGCCAACAAGGATGACGATCCAGCGGTAGTACGGGGCCAGCATCGAGTTGAGGCCGGGCACGTACAACGCGGCGAGGGCGACGACGCCGAGCCCTACGTGGGCAAAGTTCTCGCTGTTATCGAGCCAGAAGAACGAACCCAGGGCCGACGCGCTAGCGCTGCCGTTGAGGAACACAAAGCCGATCAGGCCGAGCAGCAGCAGGACCACGCCGCCGCTCATCAGGAAGCCCTTTGGGGTAAAGAGCATTTCCCGGTAATTCATGGACATGAACGATCTACCCTCCACTCACGATGGACGCCGGAGCGGTCACCTCCTCCGTGACCGAGCGCCACTGGCGCGAATAATGCGCCCACGCTGCGCCATGTCAACGGTCGTTTATGCGCTTTCTGGTGCAATTTGGATCAGGAGGGGGCGGCACTCGGAAGGGTGGTGACGTCCGGCACCTGCGTGGGCGCAGGCTCGGCTGAGCGCTGCCAGAACGACACGCCGATCGCATGGCCCGTGGAGGCGGTGCGGTAGAGCTGCACGACGCCCGTGCCGTTGATCTGGTCGATGCGCGCCTCGATGGTCATCGTCCCGCTGCCGGGGTTGGTGCTCTTGACGTCGACGAAATCGCCGTTGATCACGCCGTCTTCGTTCATGACGCCGCGGAAGGCCATGATCCATTCCTGGCCCGGGTACTGGCCATCGAAGTTGGACTGGCCCGACCACCAGATGCAGGTCCCGATCTGCTTGATGTAGTAGATGCCGCCGTCGTTGCCGCTCCACGCGCCCGAGAGGTCAAGCGGCTGCCCATCAGGGCCGCTGCGCTGCACCGGCGCACAGCCGGCATCGCCCGACGCTTGAGGGCTAGTTCCGCCACATGCGGACAGCGCCAAGACGACCGTAGTCAGTGCGAGTGCAAGTCGAATGCGAGTCACTCTCGAAAAGTAGCAGAGCGCGGACAGGCGGCTA
Organism: Chloroflexota bacterium; assembly: GCA_030271555.1. GTDB lineage: Bacteria > Chloroflexota > Limnocylindria > Limnocylindrales > CSP1-4 > JALYGJ01. Next base: position 1,597 of record JARXKQ010000083.1, read on the forward strand.
TGGGTCGAAACGCGCGTCGCGCTGAACGACCTGGCCATCGATGAGCGTGGCGAGCGGGCGCGTGGCGGCGAGCGCGTCAGCGTCCAGTGGCTCGGCGAAGCCGGCCGCTGGGACGATCAGCAGATCGGCGCGCGAGCCGACGGTGAGACGCCCAAGATCATTTTGGCCGGCGACGAGTGCCGGGTCGAGGGTTGCCGCCCGCAGCGCACGAGCGAGGTCGATCGCTTGGCGCGGACCGACCTGGGGGGCCGACTGATCGCTTGGGTTACGTCGCACCACCGCCTCGGCCAGCCCGGGCCACGGGTCGGGCGGTTCGACCGGTGCGTCGGTGCCGAACGGGATGAGGGCGCCGCCGTCGAGCAGGGCACGCAACGGGATCGCGTTGTCGCCGCGGTCGCCCCAGCCCGCACGGATTTGCGGTTCGTCGCTGCGCAGATGGACCGGTTGAACGGACGCGGCCACGCCCAGCCGGCCGAATCGTTGTTGGTCGTGGGGGTCGATGAGCTGGGCGTGCTCCACGCGACGCATCAGGTGCAGGCCGTGCGGCACCGGCGGCAGCGATTCGAAGACATCGAGCACCGCGCGCACGGCCGCGTCACCAATGGCATGGATCTGGACCGCAATGCCGTTCGACTCGGCGCGCCGGGCGAGGTCGGCCAGATCTGTGGGCTGGGTGATGTACATGCCGTTGGGCCCGCCGGTTGGCGGGTTCGTGGCGGCATCGGTGTAGGGCGCCAGCATCGCGGCGCTGCGCGAGCCCAGCGAGCCGTCGGCGAAGAGCTTGAGCCAGCCCATCGTGTAGCGGCCGGTCTGCTGGCCGCTGCGCAGCCCGGCGTTGATCGCGGTCGACAGCTGGGGCGCGCGAACCGAGGCATGGACGCGCAGCGGCAACCGGCCCTCCCCCGCAAGGCGGCGATAGAAGAGCGGGCCGCGGTCGATGCCGGCGTCGCCGGTGAGGATGCCCGGGTCGTGGCAACCGGTGACGCCCAGCCCCGCTAGTTCGCGCGCGACGTCGGTGAGCGCCGCCTCGATCTCGGCCAGCGTGGGTGCCGGGATGGCGGCCTCGACCAGGATGCTCGCGGCCTCGTGCAGGATGCCAGTGGGATTGCCCGCATCATCGCGGCGCACGAGGCCGCCCTCAGGATTGGGCGAGGCCGACGTGATCGACGCCGCGCGCAGTGCGACGACGCTCAGCCAGAGCGCGTGATGGTCGTGAGCGAACATCGCCATTGGCCGGCCAGGGGCGACATCCTCGAGCATCTGGGCGTCCGGCCAGCCACCCAGGTCGTGCATCGACCAACCATGGCCCTGGAGCCAGCCGTCGCGGTTGCCCTGAGCGACAAGTGCCTCGTGGCGCGCACGGATGGCAAGCAGCGCAGCTGGCCGGCCGAGTCCGGTCATGTCGATCGCGTTGTGGGCGAGGACAAGGGTCATGAGGTGCAGGTGGGCGTCGGTTATGCCGGGCACGACGAGCTGGTCGTCAGCCAGCCGCCATCGTTGCGTTGCCGGTCCCAACAAACCCGCGAGCTCGCTCTCACGGCCCACCGCCAGCACGCGGCCATCGGCGATGGCAATCCCCGCCCGCCAGCCGAAGCCGTGGTCGCCGGCGAGCGTCGCCACCCGGCCGGTAATGACCAGGTCGGCGGTTGGCACCGGTGTCTAGGCGGGTAGTCGGCCAGCCAGAAGCTGGGCCAGTTGCTCGCGGCCGAGGCCGGCGGCCAAACCCAGCGCCAAGGCGACGCGTGTCTTGGGCCCGTCGAAGACTGATGGCAGCGCGCCGGCGCGCTGCCACATCGCGCCGCCGCCGGGGAAGGCATAGATGGGCGCGACCGTGCCGCGGGCGCAGCGCGTGGTCTGGGCAATCACCGTGCCGTCGCTGATCAACTCAGTGGCCGCGGCGAGCAGATCGGCCCCGGTGTTGCCTGAACCCGTCGCGGCCACGACCAGCCCTGCCGGGTGCAACGGGCGCAGCGCGCGCAGCAGCGTGCCATCAATGCCGGCAACGGCGATGATCAGGTGGACGTCTTCGACGGCGTGATCGGGCACGCGCGGCAAGCGGCCGCGGCGGGCCGGCGCGCCAACAAGGACGAGCCGCCCGTCGACAACTCGCCCGGTGGCGGCAGCCTCGCGCGGCTGAAAGGTGTCCATGGCCGTCGAGTGCGTCTTCACGACGTCGCGTGCCGCCACGACGAGCCCGTTGAGCACCACCTGCACGGCGGTGCCCACGAAATCGGGCGATAGCGCGCAGACGGCCGCGTCGGCCAGGTTGCGCGGCCCATCGAAGTCGGCTGACGAGCCGTCGCGCATGGCGCCGGTGACGACGACGGGCTTGTCGGAGCGCACCAGCAGCTCGTACGCGAAGGAGGTCTCCTCGATCGTGTCGGTGCCCTGGACGATGACCGCGCCCGCGATCTCCGGTCGGGCGAGAGCCTCGTCAACGACGCGCGCGATGTCGAGCATCTGGGCGAAGCGCAGGTGCGACGCGGGCACGAGGCCCCAGTCGATTGGCTCGATCTGGGCGACATCGGCCAGCCGGGGTGATCGGGCGAGGATGTCAGCGCCGCGCAGTACCGGTGTGTTGCCACCGGCGGCGGCATCAGGCAGCGTGGAGATGGTTCCACCGGTGAAGACCATCGCCACCCGGCTCATCTGTCGTCCAGCTCTGGCTCTGTCTCGTCGTCGGATGGCCCGCGCAGGTTGCGCGGTGACGTCAGCGAACGACCAGACAGGCTCACGGGGTCGACTGCATCGATCATCACGCCCTCGGAGGCGAGCGCCTCATGCGACGGATGCGCGCGCATGATCGAGCCCACGGCAACGAGCAGCGTCACCAGGGCGGCGCCCTGCACCACCACAGGCGTCCCGACCACGTCGGCGATGGGCCCAACGATGATGATCGGCAGGAACGAGGCGATGCTCACGAGCATGTTCAGCACCCCGAACACGCGGCCGCGAACGTTCTCGGGCAGCTCTTCCTGGAGCTGCGTCTGCGCCGGTACCGCGACCATGGCGTAGGCCACGCCCGCCGCGAACGCGACGGCGATGACGATCGAAAGCAGTGGGACCGCAATTGAGAAGCGGGTCACCAGCGGCTGGGCCAAGGACAGCGCCAAGAGCGTGATGCCCAGACCAATCAGGCCGGCCTCGATTCCCCGGCGGCGCGAGAAGAGCTTGCCGTAGACGTTGAGCGCGAGGATGCCGAACACCAGGCCAATGCCAAGCGGCAGGACCACGACCACGAAGTCGCGCTCCGTCAGCCCCAGCACCTGCGTCGCGAAGCCCGGGCCCAGCACGCCCAGCACGCCAATGAGCGATGCCGTGAGCGCGAGGTAGGCGAGCGGCCAGAAGATCTGCCGATTGGCGAGCATGTAGCGCACGCCATCGACGAGCTCGCCGAACGTCGTCCGGACGGCGGTGCCCGCTTCCCCCAGCGCTTCCACCGGCCGCGGCCCGCCGATGCGCGGGTTGTTGCGCGGTAGGAATAGGCAAAGCGCGGCGCCCACGAGATATGTGGCCGACACGAGAATGAGCAGCCAATTCTGGCCGGCGACGTTCACGACGAGCGGCCCGAGCAGCGCGAAACCAACGAAGAACGAGCCCTGGAAGGTGAGTAGGTAGAGCGAGTTCGCGGCCAGCAGCTGGCGCCGCGTGACGATGACCGGGATCATCGCCGCTTCGGCCGGGCCGAAGAACGTTGTGAGCGTCGAGATGAGCACCGTCAGCAGGTAGATGAGCGCCAGGTTCGAGCCGACCAAGAGCAGCACCAGGAACATCACGCCGCGGGCCGCGTTGGTCACCACCAGGATCAAGCGCCGGTCATTGCGGTCGGTATAGACGCCGGCGATCGCGCCGAAGATGACTGCCGGCACGAGGTAGGACAGGATCAGCAGACTGACCGACGTGCTCTTGCCGGTGAGCGTGAACACCTCGACCGTCAAGCCGAACAGCACCATGTTGGCGCCGACCTGGGTCACGACTTGGGCGATCCACAGCGCGAGGAAGCGGCGATTGCGCAGGACCGCTCCGGCCGAATCCTCGCCGTCTGTGGGCGCGGCCGTGAGCGCGTTGTCCGCGGAGCTCATCGCTCCACTACCTGTCCGTCGCGCTGCATTTGCACGAGGCGGCGCTCGAGCGCGCGACGCTCGATCAAGACACGATGACCGCAGCCGTCACAGGTGAGGCCGATATCGGCGCCCAGCCGGACGACGTGCCACGTGTTCGAGCCGCACGGATGAGGCTTGGCGAGGGTCAGGCGATCATCGAGGCGCACGTCG
>JARXKQ010000084.1 GCA_030271555.1 Chloroflexota bacterium
CCCAGGCGCGAGCCGCGCGGACCCAGGATGTCAATCAGCCGACCCAGCGCAAGGTCGGGTGCCGCGGCGGCCAGCCACTCCTCGACCAGCACCCGCGTGCCCTGCCAGAGACCGTCGATCGCGGCCTGGCCGGCCGGCCGCCGGAGCGACCTGGGATCGTGGCCGGCGTGTTCGAGCGCCATTGCCAGCTCGCGCGGGCCGGGCACGCGACCGTCGCGCCAGCCCTCGTGACCGTCGAAGCCGAAGCCCAGGTGGGCCAGGCTGGCGACGAGCTGTCGGTCGTCGTTAACTGAGAACTGGCTCCAGAACGGGTGGTTCTGGGGAAAGGCCAATGCGCCATCCTCGAGCGCCCGCACGGCTATCACCTGGCGCAGCTCGAGCAGCAGCAGTTGCAGCCGGCCCGCCTCCGCGCCCGTCTCCTCGGCAAGCCGCAGCGTCAGGCCAAGCAACGCCTGGCGGTCGCCGCGGAGCAGCAGTGAGATGGGCGCGGGGCCAGCAGCGACCTGGGGTGGCGGGGCGATCGTGGGGGCTGCGCCGCCGGCCGCGGCTCGTCCTGGCGCAGGCGCGCGCACTTGCCGCGCGGCGTCTTCCTCGCACGCTGCCAGGGCGCGGCGGGCTTCCACGCACGACACCTGGGTCGCTTCCGCGGCGATCCGCGCAGCATCGGCCGCCAGCTCGATACCCGGCATCGCGCCTTCGAGCTCAGTGATTTGGCGGGTCACGTCCTCGGCGCGTCGATCAGCAAGTTCCAGCTGACGGTTGAGCCGGTTGATCTCGCGCAGCCACTCGCCCGCCGCTCCCTGGACATCGCTGTTGGGGCTGCCATTCTTGGCCCGCACGTAGCTCTCGTGGTACGCCCGACGCGCGTTCTCCTTGGCGTCGCTCAGCAGACGGCGGTCGCGCACGCGGGCATCGTTGTCGCGCTGCGCGTGGACGCGGGCGAGCATGCGCTTGGCGTCGCGCAGCCGCTGAATGTGGATCTGCGCCGCTTGGGCCAGCCGCTCGGCCTCAGCGCAGCGATAGTCGACCTGGGCCCGCGCCGGAGCGCATGGGCCGCTGGCCAGGGAGGGTGCCGCGGGGTAGGCAGGCGCTACCCGCAGACCGGCGGCTGGAACGTCGACCATGGCCCGACCCTATGCGCTGCCAAACAGGGCGACAATGTGACCTGTGGAGCGGTTCGGGGGTACCTGTGCGTCGGCCGAGCGCCCCACATGCCAGCCGCCGCGCCCGATGCTACGATCACTCGCGGTGCCCATCGAGCCCAGCCCGACCCACGAGGTCTGATCCCACTTGGCCATCGATCCCAACCAGGAATTTCTGGTTCAGCCTGTCGACGCCTCCTGGCTTCAGTGCAACATCGAGTGTCAGGAAGCGTGCCCCGTCGGCACGAACTGCCGCGGCTATCTGAACCTAGCCGCTGAGGGGCGGTTCGAAGAGGGCTACATCCTCGCCCGCGAGCCCAACCCGGTCGCGGCGATGTGCGCCTACGTCTGCTCGGCGCCGTGCGAGCGCGCGTGCCGCCGGGGCGACATCGACCGGCCGCTCGCCATCCGCGCCATGAAGCGCTTCCTGACCGAATGGCACCAGGCCAGCGGCATCCCCGACGACATGCCGAACATCACGCCGCGCGACACCACGGTAGCTGTCATTGGCGCGGGACCGGCCGGTATCGCGGTGGCTCGCGAGCTCGCAGTCGCCGGCCACCAGGTCACCGTCTTCGATGAGCTGCCCTATGGCGGCGGCACGATGCTCATTGGTGTCCCGGCCTTCCGCCTGCCGCGTGAAGCGATCGAGATGGACCTCAAGCTGGTAGAGCGGCTGGGCGTTCGCTTCCGGTACGGCGTCCGAGTCGGCCGTGACGTCACCTTCGAGGAATTGCTCAAGCAGTACGACGGGGTGGCCATCTGCGCCGGCGCGATGAATGCCGTGGCGCTCGACGTGCCCGGTGGCGACCTTGACGGCATCCAGTACGGCGTCGACTACATGAAGAAGGCCAACCTGGGCGAGCCGATGACCGTCGGTAAGGACGTGGTCATCATCGGTGGTGGCTACACCGCAATGGACTGCTCGCGCACCTCACTGCGCTACGGCGCCCAGAACGTGACGATCGCTTACCGCCGCACTCGCTCAGAGCTCGTCGTGGACGAGGAAGAGCTGGGCGAGACCGAGCGCGAAGGCGTGCGGATGGAGTTCCTCGTGAGCCCGGTCGAAGTGCTGGGCGATGAGAGCGGCAAGGTCCGCGCGGTCAAGTTCGTGCGCAACCGCCTGGGCGAGCCGGACGCGACCGGCCGGCGCGCGCCGGTGCCCATAGAGGGCAGCGAGTTCGAGGTCAAGGCCGACACGGTCATCCCGGCCGTCAGCCAAGCGGCGGACAACACCTTCCTGCCGGTCGAGTCGAACTTCGAGATCAACCGCGGCCGCGTGCGCGTGGACCCCGGGACGTACGCCACCAACGTCCGCGGCGTCTTTGCCTGCGGGGACTTCGTGACCGGCCCGACCACGCTGATCGAGGCCGCCGGCCACGGCAAGAAGTGCGCATACGCCATTGACCGCTACCTGTCCGGCCGGCGTGAGGTCGACGTCGACGCCAATGTGCGCATCGTCTCTTCGTGGCGCCACGAGATGCCCGAGTTCTACGACGTCCTGCCGCGCGTGCACGTGCCCATGCTCTCTGTCGCGGCGCGCATGCCCAGCAACGACCCGCAAGTCAACTTCACGACGCCGGTCGAGCGCGGCTACAGCGCACCCCAGGCGATCACCGAAGGCACGCGCTGCCTGATGTGCAACTACAACATCTGGTTCGACGGCTTCCGCTGCGTGCTGTGCGGCGCGTGCGCTGACGTCTGCCCTGAAGGCGTCATTCACATGATCGACATCAACCAGATGAAGTCGGAAGGCGCATTGCCTGAGCTGGTGGATGCCTACGGATGGTCGGAAGGCGCCGCGATGGTGCTCGACGAGGAGCGCTGCATCCGCTGCGCGCTGTGCGTCAAGCGATGTCCGTATGACGCCATTACGATGGAGCGGTTCGAGCTCCAGGAGATCAGCAGCGACGGGCGCCTCTACAAGGAAAGCTACCGCGATACCCAGCTCGGACTGATGGGCATCGGTAACCGCGCCGAGGCGGGAGGCTTCGTTCGTTGAGACAGTTCTTCGAGCGTGTAGACGTGGCATTGAGGCGCAGCGCGCTGTGGCGTTCGCTGTTCCGTCAGCCCTACCCGACCGACGAGCGATCGCGTGCCTACGCGGTCATGAACAACGTCTTCCTGCACCTCCACCCGGTGCGCGTTCGCCAGCACGCGGTGAAGTTCGCCTACACCTTCTGCCTGGGCGGGCTGTCGTTCTTCTTCTTCCTCGTGCTGACGGTGACCGGGGTCTTCCTGATGTTCTTCTACGTCCCCAGCTCGACCTCTGCCTACGACGACATCCTGCGCATCCAGGCCGAGGTGCCCTTTGGGCTGCTGACGCGCAACATCCATCGCTGGGCGGCGCACCTGATGGTGTTCTTCGTCTTCCTGCACATGATGCGGGTCTTCTACCACGGGGCATACAAGCCGCCGCGCGAGTTCAACTGGGTCATCGGCACGCTGCTGCTGTTCTTCACCATCGCGCTGTCGTTCACCGGTTACCTGCTCCCGTGGGACCAGATCGCGTTCTGGGCGATCACGATCGGCAACAACATCGCGTCCTACGTGCCGCTCCTGTCGCGGCCGTCGCAGCTGCTCATCTTTGGCGGCATCGAGGTGTCGCAGAACACCCTGCTGCGCTTCTACGTGCTCCACGTGATCCTGTTGCCGCTCACCGCGGCCGTCTTCCTCGCGGTGCACTTCTGGCGCATCCGCAAGGACGGCGGGATTTCCGGTCCGCTATAGAGATATGACCGACCGATGACCGACGAGAAGAAGTCCAACCTTCCCGCTCCTGCCACGCCGGCTTCCGCTGTGCCTGCGGAGAAGACGCGCTCGACGTTGCCGGCCGCGCCACCTGAACGGCGCACGACAGAGATCGACAAGCAGCGCGTGCCTATGGCCGCCAAGCCCTACCGCCTCCTCGCGCTGGTCAAGCAGGACGCCGTGGTGCGAGTTCAGAAGGAACCCGACGACACGGTCATGACCTGGCCGCATCTGTTGTCGATCGAGTTCTTCGCCGCCGCGGCGATGAGCGTCTTCCTGCTGCTTATGGGCCTGTTCGTCAACGCGCCGCTCGAAGAGCTGGCCAACCCCATCGCCACACCCGCCGTCGCCAAGGCACCGTGGTATCTCGTCGGCATCCAGGAGTTGCTGGCCTACTTCCACCCCACGGTCGCAGGAGCCATCCCCATCCTGTCGATCTTCATCGCCATCGGCGTCATCCCGTTTATCGATCGCGGGCCGCGAGGCGACGGTGGCTCGCCTCGCCCGGCGGACCGCAAGCTGGGCATCATGATCTTCACCCTGTTCTGCGCCGCCGGCCTGTTCATCACGTTCCTGGGCGCGTTCTTCCGCGGCCCGGGCTACGGCTACACGGTGCCGTGGGAAAACGGCCTGTGGTTCGCCCTGTGACCGCAAGCGAAGGGACGGCACCGACGTGCCGTCGGGGCCGGACCACTTTCGCGCGCAGCACGGCCGAAGGCCGCGGCGGAGCAAATTAGTGGGTAATTGGAAGCTCGCCCGCTGGCAGGAGCCGCGCGTCTTGACGCGCGACGTTCTGCGCGAGATGCGCCAGGGCCGGCCCGCCGGCTTGTCGCGGCGCACCCTCATCCGCCGCTCAATCGGTGCGGGCGTCGGGCTGTGGCTGCTCGAGGTGACCGGCGGGCTCCTCGGCTTTCTGTGGCCCAATCTGTCCAAGGGCTTTGGCGGCCAGATCCAGCTGGGCGACATCGTGATCGTCGGTGACAACCAGGCCGTCCGCGGAGCCACGCTCCAGGACGGGGCCCCGGCATACATCAGCCAGGCCCGGACATACGTCCAGCTGATCGACCCTTCGCGCGGCTTTGCCGACGGGACGTCGACGGACGGGGAGGGGCTCAACACCAACGTGCGGACGCTCTACCAGCGCTGCCCGCACCTTGGCTGCAAGCCCAACTTCTGCACCATCAACTACTGGTTCGAGTGCCCCTGCCACGGCTCGCGCTACGACCGGCTGGGCATCAAGATCCGCGAGCTGGGTCCGGCGCCGCGTTCGCTCGACCGCTTCGCGCACACGATCAAGGACGGCATCCTGACGGTCGATACATCCAAGATCACGCTTGGTCCGCTGCCTGTGCCGCTGGGCCAGCCAGGCCTGGTTCCGCCGCGCTCCCCGCAGGGCTGCATCTAGCTGATGAGCGACGAGAACACCGGGCGCGACCTGGTGCCGCGGCCGGAAGAGCCGTCGAGCGCCGTTGCGCCGCGCGAGCCGCAGGTTCCCACCACCGCCGCGTCCGCCGAGGTTCGTTTCTCGGCCGGCGAGCAGGCCCACACCGTTGGCCTGACTGAGCAACGCGCCACCCAGATCGTCAAGCAGAGCGGCAACGCGCGGATGATCGCCTTCCTCGCGGCGCTGCTCATCGTCCTGTTCATCCCGCTCTACTGGCTGTACGACATCGGCCTGCCGGTGGTCGGCTTTGGCGGCCGACTCCAGGCAGAGACGCAGGACCAGTACGTCACCGATGTGTCGCGCGGCTACGCCCTGTTCCTCGCCAACTGCGCGCGCTGCCACGGCCCTGAGGGCAAGGGCGGCGTGGGCCCGCCACTGAACGACCAGGCCAAGCTGTACAACGTTCTCACTACGACGGGCGCGTCGGGCAACGGTCACCTGAACCCCGACTACATCCGCTCGGTCCTGACCGAGGGCGGTCGCATCGTGTGCGGCGATCCCAACAGCGTCATGCCCGCCTGGCTGC
>JARXKQ010000085.1 GCA_030271555.1 Chloroflexota bacterium
CACGTGATTGCCCACACGATGGCGAGGACCGGCAGCAACCGCTGGAGGAGCGGCTCGAACTGCCACGAGCCATCGCCGCGCGCGCGAATGAACGATCCGCGCAGAACCGCCACGGCGCCCAGCCAGCCGATGCCGTGAACCACGATGGCGTAGCCAATGGATATGCCCGCTACCGCCCGCGCGTCGGGGCTGGCCAGCCAGCAGGCGAGCCCTGCGCCCACGACGGCGATCACCAGGGCCGGCGCGCCGAAGACCGGGTTTTGCTCGGCGTAGGTACCGATCACCGCGCCCAGCGCAACGAGAGCCGTGAACTCCAGCGGCCCCAGCAGCGGCGTTCGCGCCTCGAGCAGAACCGACAGCGCGGCGTAGACGATGGTGAAGAAGCCCGCTTCTGCAGTGACGCGCAAGACGGGGCCGGCGAGCTTCCAGAGACGATCAGGCCGCCGCGACAACCACTGCACGCGGCACCTCCCTCTGGCGCTCAACGGTCACCGGCCGCGCGGACATACCTGCCACGCGGGACTCGGCGATGAACTCATGCGCCGGGGGCATAACGAGGAAGTGGACGTTGAAACCACTCTCTTGCAGGCGGCGCGTGACCGCCAGATTCGAGACGGGCGAGCGGCCGGTCAGGACGACCAGCGATGAGCCGCGCGTGACGCGCCTGGGCAGCCACGCCAGGAGCGTGGTCAATGGCGCGGAACACTCGATGCCCAGCCGCGCGAGCGCGTCGCCAATCCGGCCAACCTGCGTCCAATCGGCGCGCGGCGGCAGGAATACGTAGCGCTGGGTTGTGCCGGTGAACCCGGCCGCCGCGAATCCGACGGCGGTCGCGTCAGTCACCATGGAGCGCGCCAGGGACAGCGCCGCCACGCACAGGTCCTCGAACAGTGGCTCGTCATAGGCGAGCAGCCAGTACGCGCCCTCGATGGTCTGGACGTCGAACACGAGCATGGCCTGGCGCGACAGCGCCGGCTCGAAGCGCTTTGCCTGCAATACCCCCGCGCGGGCCGACGCCCGCCAGTGGATCGACCGCACCGGGTCGCCCGTCTGGAACGGCCGGGTTCCGGCAAAGAGCGTCGGGTCGGTGAAGAGCGAGCGTTTCGCCCGAACCTGCGCCAGTGGCGCGCTCGCGGGCAGCGTGCCAACGACGGGCGCCATCAACGGCCGCGCGATGACGCGGGCGTGCTCCATCCCCGGATCGCGCGATGGCTCATGGCTCCCAAACACCTCGGCGACGCGCAGCCGGACCGGCCCCACGTCGTGAACGCCGCGTGTCATGGGCACCATGCGAACGTGCCGTGTGAGCCGCTCGAACGGCCGGAGTGGACCGGCCACGCCGATCGAGTTGACGCCCTCCTCGGCGCCGGGCATCCGCAGGCCCGGGCCAACGGCATCAGTCGCCCCGGCCCACGCGACCGGCAGCCGCGTCTTGTTCCAGACCGAGATGGTCAGCTCGACTTCCTCGCCAACAACCGTGCGATCAGGCTGGATCGCGTGACTGACCTCGAGTGACTCGAGCACGTCGCGCGGCCAGATCTCGGCCAGCAGCCGCACGAGCACGATCGCCGCGCCGATGAAGATGACCGGCGGCGACGCGAGCACCGTGCCCAGTAGGGCGACCAGAACGCCGGTCGCGGCCCAGGTCCGCGCGGCACCCAGGACGTCGCGCAATCGCTCCCTCATGCCGCCCACCGGCTGCGTGTGATGCCTAAGCCGGCTCGACGACGGGCACGGGCGTCCGCGCGAGGACTTCATCGAGAACCGCCTGGCGCGTGGCACCGCGCAGCTCGCGATCGAGATCAAGCACGAGACGGTGAGCCAGCACCGGTCGAACAAGGTGACGCACGTCGTCGGGCAGGACGAAGGCACGGCCATCCAACGCCGCCCATGCCTGGGCCGTTCGATAGAGCGCGACTGCCGAGCGCGGACTGGCGCCCAGGCGCACGTCGGCATGCTCGCGCGTCGCCCGGATGATCGACAGCAGGTAGCCCTCCACCTCGTCGGCCACCAGAACCTGCCGGACCGAACCCGCCACCGAGTCCAAGTCGGCGGCCTGGACGACCGGCGTGATGCGCTCGACCTGGTCATCGCCGTCTTTGAGCCGGCGGAGCATCTGGCGCTCATCGGGCTCAGAGAGATAGCCCAGGTCGACGCGGACCAGGAACCGGTCCAGCTGCGCCTCGGGCAGGGCGAACGTCCCTTCAAGCTCAATTGGGTTCTGTGTCGCCAGGACGATGAACGGCCGGGGCAGCGGATGGGTCACGCCGTCGACCGAGACCTGGCGCTCCTGCATCGCCTCGAGCAGTGCGCTCTGGGTGCGCGGGGTGGCGCGGTTGATCTCGTCGAACAGCACGACGCTGTTGAAGACCGGCCCTGGCAGGAACCGGAAATTGCCGGCATCAAGGACCGACGAGCCGGTGACGTCGCTGGGCAACAGGTCGGGCGTGCCCTGGACGCGCGCGAAGCTCAGGCCCAGCGACTTGGCGAAGGCTTTCGCGAGCAGCGTCTTGCCCACGCCGGGAACGTCCTCGACCAGGACATGGCCGCCCGCGAGCAGCGCGGCGGTCAACAGGCGCAGCGGCTCGTGCGCGCCAACCACGGCCGTGCCGACCGATTCGGCGAGCGTCGCCCACAGCTTTTGGGCGTTCATCGACGAGCTCATCGGCGCATTGTCACCGACTGAGTAGGTTTGCGACCGCGGGCGCGATGAGCTCGACCCAGCCGGCGTACTGCCTGCCGCTGGGATGAAGCCCGTCATCCGCCGTAAGCAACGGGTCCTCGGTCACCTCGTTGGCCATGCCGGAGATGTCGACGAACGTGATCCCGCGCGACTGCGCCAGCTCCTGCTCGATGGCGTTGAACTCATTGATGGCCGCGCGCTGCTGGATGGGATCGCCAAACGAGTTGCCTGCCGGAGTGAGCGTGTAGTCGGGGGTCGAGACGACGACGATGCGGTTCGCGGGCAGTCGGTCGAGCAGGAAATCGAAGATCTCGTTGAGGTTGTCGCGGTACGTGTCAGCCGGCGTAAAGCGGACCACGTCGTTGACGCCGATCAGGATCGTGACGAAGTCAGCGTCGAGCGCGTCGAGCTGCGGCAGCTCATCGCGGATCAGGTTGGCGCTCGCATAGCCATTGACGCCCAGGTTGGCGACGAGCTGGAGGCCGATCTTTCCGGCGAGCTTCCCGACCAGCTGATCTGGCCAGCGCTCCGACTCACCAACGCTGGTGCCGATCGTGTACGAGTCGCCCAGGGCGACATACCGGATGGCTCCGACCGACGGCGATGGTGACGGGCTGGGCGTAGCAGTCATGCAGGCGGCGGCAGCAAACGCGACCAGGCAGAGTCGGCCAATCAAGCGTGCTTGGGTGATGAGGTCACGACGAGGGCCAATGCGACAAGCGCAACGAGCTGGCCGGCGAGCATCGCGAGCGCGACGCGCGGCAAGGGATCCAGCGGCAGAAGCACGACTGTCACAGAGGCAGCGATCAGGCCCACTGTCCAGGCCGGCACCAGCGCGAGTGGTCGGCCCTCCGCCAATACAACCTGGTTCAAGCCCAATGCGCCCAGCGCCACGATCACGGCCGCGACGGCGCCCGCAGTGGCGAGTGCCGACACGGTGAATTCGTGGCCGTACAACAGGCTCACGACGGGCGGTCCAATGAAGTAGGCCGCGACCCCCGCAATCGCCGCGAGCGCGATGGTGCCAACCACCACCAGCCAGGCGAAGCCGCGTACGTGGGCGTAGTCGCCCGCCTCAGCCATGCGTGTCAGCGGCGTCAGGACGCGCGGCACGAAGCCGATGCCAATCAGGAATGGTGCGCGCGCCAGCGCCGCGGTCACGAAGAAGGCGGACACGTTGCTGGGCGATTCGCCCAGCGCCACGACGACGAGCGGCCCAATGCCCAGCAGCAGCTGCAACGAGCCGTTGGCGAATGAAAGTCCCGCGAGGTACGACCCCGGGCGTGCCCGTTCAGGAGCGGCAGTCGTGTGCGGCGCGCGGGCCGTGCGGCCACGGAGCCACCACCAGATTAGGAATGGCACGGCGCCCAGGGGCAGCGTCCAGGCAAGGTTGCGCGTCGAGGCAACGGCCACCAGGACCAGCAGCGTGAATGCGATGCGCGCGATCCAGTCGGCGGCGGTGGCAATGCCGCTCAGCCGGTACTCAGCGCGACCGCCGTAGATGCCACGGACCATGCCGAAGGCACCCGCGGTTATGACCCAGACCCCGCCTACCAGCGCTAGGTCGGCCTGGCCCAGAAGGAGCTTGTCGGCGAATACGAACAGCAGCGCGGTCGCACCCAGTGCAACGGCGATGACGATCGCCCACAACACGGGCCACGCGCCGTGCAGGGCGCGGACATCGCCGCCCGCGGCGGCCACGGCGCGCACCTCGTACTGCTCGATCGCGAACAGCACGATGGCCATGACCACGTACTGGAGCGTCCAGAGGTTCGCGATGGGCGCGAAGGCGACGCTGCCCAGCACACGCCCGCCGGCGACCTGGAAGACGTACGCCAGAAGACCGCCGACGAGACTGCCGACCAACAGCCACGCGGTCCCATCCCCGCGCAAGCCAGACAGGGCAGAACGAACGGGGGACTTTGGTTGGGTCGGCGCCATCAGGGTGCTATGGCAGACTTGGCGCCGTCATGGCCGACAGAGTAGAGCAGCACACCCCCGAGCCTGGGCATGCCCATGACCACAGCCACGGCGCGACATTCGACTACAGCGAGATTCCGCCGGGCTATTACGACCAGGTCATGCGCGACGGCCCGGCGATCCAGCGCGCCTGGCACCGCCAGAAGTTCGCGCGGGTGCGCGAGGCGCTCGAGCTGCCGCCCGGTGGTCGCGTGCTCGACGTGGGCTGCGGTCCCGGCTCCTTCCTGGGCTCGTACGACCTGTCGGCCCCGGGTGCTCCGGCGGAGCTGGTGGGCATGGACATCGCGACCGACCAGATCGCCTACGCCAACGAGCACTACGGCGCGCCCACGCGGCGCTTCTTGACCGTGGGTGCGGAAGAGGACTGGCCGTTCGCGCCCGGCACGTTCGATGCGGTCACGGTGATCGAGGTCGTGGAGCACCTGTATCCCGACCAGATCCGCTCGATTTTCGATCGCGCTGCGAACGTCCTCAAGCCGAACGGCCTGATCGTCATCACGACACCCAACTACGCGTCGCACTGGCCCATCCTCGAGAAGGTCATCGCGCGCCGCAGCGCGGTCTCGTACCACGAGCAGCACATCACCCACTTCAACCGCTTCACCGTGAAGCGCCGACTGGGCGAGATCGCCGGGGACCGCTATCGCTGGGATGGCGCGACGACGATGCACTTCGTCGCGCCCTTCCTGGCGTCGTTTTCGAAGCGCTTCTCCGACGGCGTCGCGTCAAGAGTCACGCCGCGCCATTGGACCTGGCCGTTCGGCGCACTGATCATCGCTCGGCTGCGCCTCAACAAGTAAAGAAGCGAGCGCCCCTTTCGGGACGCCCGCTCCTGGTTGCCGTGTAACTTGCGGCCCGCTGGGGCGGACCGCCTGATCAGTCTCCGCTAATATAGGAAACGATCCTGGCGCTAAAAGTGGGCACCGCGTTCGGCACCCCGTTGTACGTGATGGTCACGTCGACCAAGACAGAACCCAGCGGCTGGTCGGCCGGCACGAGCACCTTGCCACCCGCGACAAACGACTTGCCGCGGCGGGTCAGGTCAACGGTGACATTACCGCTGGCGAAATGAACGACAGCGCTGGCGCTGAACGTGTCACCCCGCACACCTTGCTTGGCCTTAGCCACCAGGTGCAGTGCGCCACCCTGCTGGGCGGCGCTGGACTTTGCGACAAACGATGTCGCAGGCCGGGCTGC
>JARXKQ010000086.1 GCA_030271555.1 Chloroflexota bacterium
CACGACCACGATGCTTAGTCCGAGGCGCCGCCGGGAAAGGCGGATCTCGCTGCCTATGACGCGCAGCATCTGCCGGCCACGCTCCTTGCCGCGATCCACCGCGCGCTGCTTGGCAACCATGGATCAGATACTCGGGCGAGCCCCTTAGCGAGCAGTTGCCTCCGACTCACCAAGCGGTTCTCGTGGGACGGTTGAATACGCCGTCCACTCGGGCGCTAATGGCCGTCGGGGACTGGATTCCGGCAGCTCCGACCGTGGCACGAGTGGATTGATCGGATTCGCAGGTCCTGACGACCGTCCAGCCCTGGCCGGCTCCGGCGACCGGCGTATTCGCTCGTGGGACGAGAAACGACCTTTATTCGAGGTAGTCCTTGAGCTTGCGGCTGCGCGACGGGTGGCGCAGCTTGCGCAACGCCTTGGCCTCGATCTGGCGGATGCGCTCGCGGGTCACGTTGAACTCCTTGCCCACTTCCTCAAGTGTGCGGGCGCGGCCGTCCTCGAGACCGAAGCGAAGTTGGAGCACGCGCCGCTCGCGGCCGCTTAGCGAATCGAGCACCGCCTCCACCTGCTCCTTGAGCAGCTGGTGCGAGGCCGCCTCCGCCGGGGCGAGGGCGGCTCGGTCCTCGATGAAGTCGCCCAGATGGGAGTCCTCTTCCTCGCCGATCGGCGTCTCGAGCGACACCGGCTCCTGCGAGACCTTGATGATCTCGCGCACCTTGTCCGGGGTGACCACGACCTCCTGGCCCTTGGACATCGCTTCGGCGATCTCCTCCACTGTGGGCTCGCGGCCGAGCTCCTGGAGCAGGCCGCGCGAGACGCGGATCAGGCGGTTGATTGTCTCGACCATGTGGACCGGAATGCGGATCGTCCGCGCCTGGTCGGCGATGGCGCGCGTGATGGCCTGGCGGATCCACCACGTGGCATATGTCGAGAACTTGAAGCCCTTCTCGTAGTCGAACTTCTCGACCGCGCGGATGAGGCCGATGTTGCCCTCCTGGATGAGGTCCAGGAACGACATGCCGCGGCCGATGTACTTCTTCGCAATCGACACGACGAGGCGCAGGTTGGCGCTGGTCAGCTGCTCGCGGCCTTCCTTGCCGTAGCGCACGAGCACGCCGCGCCGATCGCGCGGCTTGAGCGACATGTCCTGCTCGGGCACCCAACCCATCTCCGCCAGCAGGTCGGCGTCCTTGCCGCCGTAGATCCAGCGGCGCAGCGCCTCCCAGGCAATGCTGCGCGACCACTCGTAGACGGCGCGGATGGCCGCGTTGTCGTGCGTCTCAGCGTCCGTCGAGTGTGCCATGCGGAATGAAAGGTCGACCAATGCCACGAAGGTCTCACGGTTGGACTCGTCGTTGTAGTGCTTGACCGCGTCCTTGACCTCTTTGAGGGCCGCCTTGGCGTTGTCGCCCTCGATCGTCTTCCCGGCCTTCACGAGGTGGAAGTCCGGCGATGCCTGAAGCAGGCCGTCCTTCTGGGCGGCCTTGAAAGCGCCGACGACGATGCGCTCGCTTTCGTCCTTGTAGTGCAGGCGATGCTGCGGGTGCTTGGTGCGCGACTTCAGCTCGGTGTCGTTTCGGGTCCACTCCCACAGCGACAGCACCGCCTTGTGCGGCTCGTCGACCATCTGCTCGCCCAGCTCGATTGCCTTGGCGAGGACGACCTCTTCCTCGGCGGTGAGGAGCGGCACCTTGCCGATCTCCTTGAGGTACATCCGGACCGGGTCGTCGATCCCGATCATGTCGGCGGCGATGGCGTCCAGCTCCTCCGCAGTCGGCTCGTCGGCATCCTTGGCGTCGAGCTTGGCCGGCGGCTCTTCCCACGGCGTCTGGGTGCCGTCGGCGTCGATTTGAACCTCAACGCCGAGCTCGGCGGCGGCAGTAATGCCGTCGCCCGGAGTCTCATCGAGCTCGTCTTTCTGATCGTTCAGGTCGTCATCGCGCCGGCGCTTGCCGCGTTCCAGCACGCTCGCAACCAGAAGCTTGTCGCTGTCCATCGTTATCCATTACCTCCGCTGGCGGCCGCGCTCGCGGCCGTGGCTCGTTGTCGTCGTTGGCTCAAAACTGTTGTTGACTCTCTTTGGCGATCGAGATCCAGCCGACGCGCCTTCAGATCGCGCACCTCGCGCACAAGGGCTTCCGCAGTGGGCTTGTCGCCGTCCGCCTCTGCCTCGCGGATGTCGAACTCCTTGGCGCCGATCTCCTCGTCGAGCCGATTGCGGCGCAACGTGAGCAGGCTCTGATCGAGCGCCTGGCGCAACGCGACCTCGTCTTCAGGGAGCGGCTCGGGATCGGCGTACATGGTGCGCACAATGCCGGCCAAGATGGGGTCGAGCGACTCGGCGAACGCCGCGCGGTCAAAACCGATCGCGGGCACGTCCTCAAGACGCCGCCAGATCTCGCGCGCGGGGGTGCTCGCGAACTCGATGTCCGTGGGCGCGTCAACTGCGTCGCGCGCATATGGCCGCATCAGGAGCAGCCGCAGGAGGCTGAACTCGGAGCGCTTCAACAGGCTCGCGACAGCCTGCGGGTCGAGCGCGTCCGGACTGGCCAGGACCGCCTCGAGATTGATCTTTGAGCCAACGTGCGCC
The DNA here is from genome assembly GCA_030271555.1 of Chloroflexota bacterium. Lineage (GTDB taxonomy): Bacteria > Chloroflexota > Limnocylindria > Limnocylindrales > CSP1-4 > JALYGJ01. The sequence goes on from JARXKQ010000086.1 coordinate 2,591, forward strand.
TCAGCCGGCCGACCGACGATCTTGGCGGCCTGCTCTGGCCGACGCAGCTCCTCCAGCAGCACCCGCTCTTCGACGCCGCTGCGCCGCGCCAGCAACTGCAGGTAGCCATCCCTCTGGGTGGGATTGGTGACCCGGCGGATGGTCGGCATCACCGCCGCCACCAGCTTGTCGCGGCCACTCAGCGTGCGTGGATCATGGCGCTTGGCGAAGTGGTTGATCAGGTACTCGACGATGGGCTGCGGCTCGTTGGTCGCCTTCCGCCACAACTCCGGATCGTCGCGCATCACTTCGTCCGGGTCGCGCTTGTCGGGCAGGCGGATGACACCCACATCGGTCAGTCGGCCCTTGTGGGCGCTGCGCTCGATCTCGCCGACGAGCGCCGATAGCTCGGTCGCGCCAAAGGTTGCCGCACCCTGGCCCGCGGCATCGACATCGTATGCCAACGCGATCCGCGGCGCGTAGCGCGTGACGAGCTCGATCTGTGCCGGCGTCAGTGCCGTGCCAAGCGTCCCCACGACGTTCTCGAAGCCCTGCTGGTGGGCCATCAACGCGTCGGTATTGCCCTCGACCAAAACAGCGATGCCTTCCTTGCGGATGGCGCCCTTGGCGCGGTCGATCAGGTACAGCGTGCGGCTCTTGTCGAAGAGCGGGGTTGCCGGCGAGTTCAGGTACTTGGGCCCGCGGTCGCGGCCGTTGGCGTCTTTCTGCTCGCTGCCGACGATCCGCCCTCCCAGGCCTGTCGCGTTACCTGACGCATCGCGGATTGGGAAGATGATCCGGCCGCGGAAGCGGTCATAGACGCCGCGTCGCCCCTGGCGGCGCGAGACGAGGCCGGCCGCCTCCAGCTCGTCGTCCTTGAAATCCCGCTTTTCGACGAGCGCCTTGCTGAGGCTGTCCCACGAGTCGACCGCGTAACCCAGCAGGTGCGCGCCGATCGTCGCGTCCGTGAAGCCGCGGCCGCGCAGGTAGTCGAGCGCCGGCTGGCCGTGGTGGCTCTCGGTCAGGATGCGGTGATAGAACGCAATTGCGCTATCGAGCGCGTCGCGCAGTCGTTTGCGACGCGCGTCCTCACGCGAATTGCGCTCACTGATCTCGACGCCCGCTCGGCCGGCGAGGCGACGCAGCGCCTCCGGAAAGTCGATCGAGTCGCGCTCCATGACGAAGTTGAAAAGGTCGCCACCGCGACCGCAGCCGAAACACTTCCAGGTCTCGCGCGACGGCGTGACCGTGAACGACGGCGTCTTCTCACCGTGGAACGGGCACAGGCCCTTGTAGCTCGCGCCGGCCTTGCGCAGCTGCACGCTCTCACCGATCAGATCGACGAGGTTCAGCTTCTGTTTGACTTCAGCGGCGACGCCAACAGACGACGTGGCGGGTGACCTCCAGGTTGTTCACGGCTTCGTGCACGGGATCGCTTGCGGCGCGACCTGCCGGACACACGAAGGGCCTTGTCAAGTCTTGACAAGGCTTCCGCGCGACATTCTACCCCTTGACAGCCCCTCTTGACAAGCCTTGTCAATACCCACCGGGAGTATTGACACGCCACATGAGGAGCAGGCCATCGGGGGTCCACTTTGGGCCGCCTGGACCTTGTGAGCCGCTACTGGCCGATGAAGACTGAGGGCGCATGACGAATGAACTTGGTCCAGCGGCCGGACGCGAGCTGCTCGATGACCTGGGCTTCCTGCTTGTGCCCGGGCCGCCCCTGGCGGTCGGTCGGTCGTATCTTTTCGTCGCCATCCGGCCGCAGCCGACGCTGCGCCATTTCGATCCGGAGCAGGTCGAGTACTGGATGACGCCGAGCGGCCACGGTGTGCCGGCGGTCGTCGAATGGGCCACACGCGAAGCGCCTGCCGGCGAGCATTCGTGGGGCCCGATCCACGTCGTCGATCGACTTGGCGCGACGAACGAGTTCGTGACGTTCGGCGGAGAGCGGCTGGTGGCGCGCCTGCCTGAGGCCAAGTTCATCGTCTTCAGCAGCGCAGCGCCGATCGTCGCCTGCGGTGGCCACTCCCAGGAGTGGGCGGGCGGCGGACGCGAGATCCAGGGCTTCCTGGGGCGGATGCGCGCGGCGGCCGACCCGCGTGGTGCGCTGGAGCAACGAATTGCGACGCTCTCCCCCACCGCGCGGTATGCGGCCTTCCTTGCCGACGCGCTCGAACGCGCGCGGCGGAGCGAAGAGAAAACCGGCTGGGCGAGCGGCGCGCGGCCGGTTCTGGAGCGTGAGCGAGTGCGGCTGGAGGCTGAATCGGCCGCAGATTGGGCCAGTGGAGTCGGGTTGGCGGCGGAAGTATTAGAATAGGGGGGCCCTATTCAAGGCGAACCCGGGTCGTCACCCCACCGCCCAGCGAACGACGCGACCTTCGATCCCCGTCTCTTAACGAGGTTGAGCGTCAGCGTCACCGGTGACCGACGCGGGCCAGAGGCTGACGGCAAAGGAGAGTCAGGACCGCGTGACTACATCGAGCTCTTCCGTCTGGCGCCGATCGGTTCCCAAGGACGCGCCGCCTGAGCCCTTCAAGCATCTGATCGACCAGTATCAGCACCGCGAGCAGCTCGTTACCTGCACGTGCGGCTGGAGGGGTAGCTCGCTTGACTCAGCACCCGACGGCTGGAAGGCCCATCTCCTCGAGGTGCGCGGCCCGTCGCGCTAGGCGAGACGCGAACCAAACCTGAATTCAGGAGCGCCCGTTCCAAACGGAACGGGCGCTTTTTTGCGCCTTCAACGGTCTAGCATCGCGCTCATCCTGCGGCAGACCCAGCAGCCCGCAGGCAAGCTGAGGAGGGTTGCTCACACTGTGAGCTCGATGCGCACGTTGATTTACGTGCTGGGGGCCGTTGCGGCAATCAGCCTGGCACTCCTCGTCATATCCGCCGTCGGTCTCACCGGCGATGTGCGGACGTGGGTCACGTGGATCTTCTGGGTTTCGTTCATCGCCCTGGTCGTGGCGCTGTTCATGTACCACCGCAACGCGCCCGGCGCCGAGACAGTAGAGGTAGAAGGCCCGCCCTTCGCGCGCTTCCTGTTCAGCAACCGCGCGGCGGGCTGGGTGTGGTTGCCGATCCGCGTCTTCCTTGGGTTCGCCTGGCTCGATGCCGGCCTGCACAAACTGGGTGATGCCGGCTGGACCCAGGGCGGCGCGTCCCTGCTGGGCTATTGGCAGCACGCGGTGGCCATTCCAGATGCGCCGGCTCGCCCGGCGATCGCTTATGACTGGTATCGCGACTTCCTCAACATGCTGATCAACAATGGCGCGCAGTCCTGGTTC
>JARXKQ010000087.1 GCA_030271555.1 Chloroflexota bacterium
CTCTGGGTGGTACTGGACGGTCTCGATGGGCTTGGTCGTGTGTCTCAGTCCTTCGACCGAGCCGTCATTGAGGTTGCGCTGGCTGACGACGAAGCCGCTGTCCGCAGGGAGCGTCTCGCCCACGACCTCGACCTCGTGGTTCTGCGCCGTCACCTGGACGCGGCCGGACTCTTCGTCGCGCACGGGGTGGTTCGCGCCGTGATGGCCGAAGCGCAGGCGGCGCGTCTCTGCCCCGGCTGCGCGGCCGACGATCTGGTGACCCAGGCAGATGCCCAGGAGCGGCCGCCCATCGGCGATCGCCGCCTGCGCGAGGCGCGTCGGACCGTCCAGCCGCGCTGGGTCGCCCGGTCCCGGCGATAGAACCAGACCGGCCACGTCACTTGCCAGTGCCACTTCCGGGCTAACTGTGTACGGCAGGACGCGCACCCGTGCGCCGCGCACCAGCAGTTGGCGCACGATGTTCTCCTTGAGCCCGTAGTCCACCAGCGCCACAAGCGGGCCGCCGGAAGGGCCGATCTCGTGGGCAGCGTCCGCGGACACCTGGGCGACGAAATCTTGGTCCTCCCAGCGCGCGACCCGGCGGGCCGCGTCCACGGCCGCCACCGCGTCCACCTCGCCGGGCGCGGTGATGACCACGCGCTGTGACCCCGTCTCGCGCAACCGGCGCGCCAGCCGACGCGTGTCCAAACCCGCGATCGCCGGCACACCCCAGCGGCGGAGCAGCTCGACCAGCTGGCGCGCCGGCTCCAGCACCGCGGCCGTGGCGTGGCCCACGATCAGGCCGCGCAGCCACGGCCGCCCACTCTGATCGTCGAACGAGATGCGGCCGTAGTTGCCGATGAGGGGGTATGTCATCAGGACGGTCTGGCCCGCGTACGACGGGTCGGTGCAGATCTCCTGGTAGCCGGAGTAGGAGGTGTTCGCGACGAGGTCGCCCCCACTGGCGATCGGTGCCCCAAATGCAACCCCGTCCAATACCAGGCCGTCCTCCAGGGCGAGCAGCGCCGGTCCCAGCGCGCCGATGCGCGGATCGACCACGGCATCGGGTGGCACAAAAAGACCACCGCTCGCAGATGAGCGGTGGTCAGTCTGTAGCACGGTCAATTGCCATCCTTCCCGGCCTCTCGGGCCGCCCTCGCCGGCCTCTCGGGACCGGATTTGAAGGGACTGGCTCAGGTTAGCACGCGACCGCTGGGTCGCGGGCGACGATCAAGAGATGGGAACGCGTGCCTCCTGCGGCCAGCTCTCGGGGATTGTCGTCTCGACCGGGGTCGCTGCGCCTTCATCGACGACGCTGCCGGTGTTGACCGACTCGCGCACGTCGCTGATCACGCCAGCCGTCCGGTCGGAGAGCTCGCTCACCTTGGTGGCGGCGGCCTGACGGCCATCGCGCGTCCACTGTGCGAGTTTCGCCATCAACGCCTCCCGGCGTTGCTTGCCCCGCTCCGGATCGAGCAGGTACATCAGCGCGACGCCGATGCCCAACCCGCCGATCAGGGCGATGCCCGGCCGCGCGCCTTGCCCACTGCGACGCGGCTCCTTGGTCACGCGCACCTGGCGCAACTCATGGCCGATCGACTGGGCCTGCTCGCCAACCTGGCGGAACTTCTGCCGGCTCATCACGGCGATGGTCGGCGCCACTGCGGCAGCTACCTCAGCGATACGGCTGATTGCCGCACCTGTCTGCTTCTGTGCATCGCGTGCGACATCGCGCGCGACGCTGTCTGCCTGCCCACCAGCGTCGCGGCCCATCTGGGCCGCAACCTGGGCAAGATGATCGGCCTCGCGCCCTAGGGCATCGCGGACGTCATGGAGCGTATCGCTGGCTCCGTTGTGATGACCGTTGTTCGCGGTCCACGGCATTGTGAAATTCATATTTCACGTCCTCCTCTTGCTTCGCGTCCATGGTGCACCCGGGCGCGGCAAGGATGCGAGAGCCGTTCGGCAGGATTGGATTGCAACGCCGCTACGATTCAGCGGTGCGCATGACCGACTGGGAGCAGCAGCGCCTGATCGTCTTCACCGCGGCCGAACTGGCGCGGCGCCACCGAGCGGCCGGATTGACGCTCAACGCGCCCGAGGCGCTCGCTTTGATATGCGACGCGATGTTCGAAGCCGCTCGTGCGGGCGCGTCGTACGCAGAGGTGGAGGCGGCGGGTTATGACGCCGTCGCGCCGTCGGACGTAATGGACGGTGTCCCTGCCCTGGTCGATGAAGTGCGCCTGGAAGTCCTGATGGGCGATGGGACGCGGCTGGTTCTGCTCCGCAACCCACTCGGCGCTCCCGATTCGCCGCCGCCGGCTACCGACTCACCGCCTGAAGCCCGACCCGACCGCCCGACACGCACCCTCACGGTCACCAACACCGGCAAGCACATCGTGCGCGTCTCCTCGCATTACCCGTTCGACCAGGTCAATTCGCGGCTCGAGTTCGATCGCGCCCAGGCCAAGGGCTATCGCCTCGACCTGCCGGCCGGGTCAACACTCCGTTTTTCGCCGGGCGAAACCAAAGAAGTGACGCTCGTCGCCTTCGGCGGGAGTGGCAAGTGAAACTGTCCGCGGCCATGGTCGCCGCGTTGACCCTGGCGTCGTGCAGCCTCGGACCGGCCCCGACGCTGGCGCTTCCACTCGACCTCACCTGGGGTCCAGGGTTCTCGGTGCTGGTATTCGATTCGACCCAACTGGTGTCGGGAGGCCGTCAGCTTCCGTTTAACAACGCCGACAACTTTGGGGATTCGGCGACAGCGCATCCGGAGCGAAATGAGATCGACATAACCTGGATGGGCGGAGCGTGCACCCATCACCCGACCGTGACGCTGGCGGGAACGGCAGATGCTCTGACGATCCAGGTAGCAACCCCGAACGACGGTGCGGCGTTTCCTTTTCTCCCAATGTCCTGTGCGGCCATTGGACTCTTCATGGGCGTCACGCTGTCTCTGAGAGAGACGGTGGCACAGCAAGCGATCGACGTCCGGTTTTCGCCGTGAGTCCTCGACTGGGGCCGATGGCGGGGGATCGAATTCGGGTCGCGGACTCTGATCTGTGGTTGCGTGTCGAGGAGGATCGCCAGGCGCACGGCGATGAACCGCTGTGGGGCTACGGCAAGACGATTCGGCTGCGACAGGCGCAGACCGCAACAGCTGGCCCGAGCGAGCTCGACACGGTCATCGTGGGTGCCGTCATCGCCGATCCCACCCTGGGCGTGCTGAAAGCGGACATCGGCATCAAGGATGGGCGGATCGTCGGTATTGGGGCTGCGGGCAACCCGGAGATCAGTGACGGAATCAGCCTGCCCATCGGTCCGCACACCGAGCCGATCATGGCTTACGGCCTGGTCGCGACGCCCGGCGCGGTTGACAGCCACGTTCATCTCATCACGCCGGAGCTCGTCCCAGCGGCGCTCTCCGCGGGGGTGACGACGCTCATCACCGCGGGCTTCGAGGAGCCGCCGTGGGCCATGGAGCGGTCGCTTGCGTCGTTCGAGGAATGGCCGATCAACATTGGTCTGCAGGCGAACGCCCGGGCAGGCTCCGACGACGCGCTCGATGCCCTGCTCGACGCGGGTGCCGTGGGCTTCAAGATCCACGAGGACTACGGCGCGTACCCGGAGCTCATTGACCGCGTCCTCGCCTACGCGGATGCGCACGACGTCTCTGTCGCGCTGCACAGCGATGGCCTAAACGAGTCGGCCGAATTGACCGACACGGTCGCCGCGATCGCGGGGCGGACGGTCCATGCCTACCACGTCGAAGGCGCCGGGGGTGGCCACGTGCCCGACGTGCTGGGCCTGGTGCGCGAACCGAACATCATCTGCTCCTCGACCACCCCCACGCTCCCCTATGGCGTCAACGCGGTCGCCGAGCACCTGCCCATGCTGGCGCTCAACCACGGCCTGTCGCTTGACGATCCGGACGAGGTCCTGGAGATGCACGAGCGGATCCGTGCGGTGACGATGGCCGCCGAAGGGCCGCTCCACGAGCTTGGCGCCATCGCGATCACCAACAGCGATTCGCAGGGCATGGGCCGCATCGGCGAGACGGTCCGCCGGACGATCCAGCTGGCGCACGTGATGAAGGCGTGGGCCAAAGATCAGGCCACCGACGACAACGCCCGATTCCTGCGCTACCTCGCCAAGTGCACCATCGAGCCGGCGATCACCCACGGCATCTCCGACCATGTCGGCTCGCTCCGACCCGGCCGCCTTGCCGACATCGTCCTGTGGAAGCCGGCTTGGTTGGGGGTCAAGCCGGAGGTCGTGCTGAAGAGCGGCTACCCCGCTTGGGGCGCGTACGGCGAAGGCAACGCGACCGTCGAGGGTGCCGAGCCGCGGCGCTACGCGCCGGGCTGGGGCGGCCGCGGCCTGGCGCCGGCGTCGATTTCGGTGACGTTCGTGTCCGGCGGCCTTGACGCGGCCGGGTTCGCCGCGCGGCTGGGAAGCCGACGCACATTCCTGCCCGTCCGCAAGACGCGCGGCCTCACCCGCGCCGACCTGTGGCTGAACAAGGCCACGGCCGCGATCGAGATCGACCCACTCAGTGGCGAGGTGTCACTCGACGGCAAGCCGCTCGCCGTCGCCCCCGCGACTGATCTACCGCTGAACCGCCGCCACTTCCTACGGTGATCCGGGGGGCAACCACGTACCCGGTGAGTCCGGTCGGAGACTCGCCCGTCGGCTCGGGGAAGAGCGACCCGGTGAGTCCGCTCGGAGACTGAGTCTCCGACTGGACTCAGGACCAGATGTGAACCTGGCTGGTCAGTGGCCGCGCAATGAGTGGCGCAGCCGGTCCAGGCGGGACAGCGCGCGCCGATCTTCGCGCGGAGTGATGGGGACCTCGGCATAACGGGCCAGCTGGTAGTCGGCAGCGAGGCGCGAGAAGTCGGTCGCACCGGGCATATCGTTCTGTCGAACGCGCCGCGAATGCTCAGCCGGCGTCTCTGAGTCGCCGCGCGCCCAGTCGGGGTGAGCGGCCAAAACGTCCACGGCGCTGACATAGGCCGCGACCGCGTCGTGCGCGGCGCCGCGCCGGCGACGAGCCGCCACCCTGGGTCGCGCCGCGATGGGCGTGGGAATGACGATGTCGTGCTCGACCATTCCTTCGATCGAGTCATCGGATGCCTCGCGATCGCGCGTACGAGCGATCAGCCAGCGCGCGAGCTGATAGGCGGCGAACAACAGCGTGATCAGAACGACGCCCGCCAAGATGAGGCCGGCCGCCGTATTGAGGGCGTTTGGCTCAACGAGCGGGGTTGTGCCCCGCTTTCGGCCAATGTTCTGGCCCAGCCGATCGAGCATCTCGCCGATGCCCAGCGATAGTGGCGTGAACAGAGCGATGAGAGTGTCGACGAGCACGCCAAACGGGATGAGCAGCAGGTCAACGACGAGCGACAGCGGACCTACGAAAGGCGCGAACAGGATCCCCAACGGCGCACCAGCCAGGATCGCGAACGGCAGCGCGAGGGGCACGATGACGACGGCGAGCGCGACCACTATCCAGCGCCACATCGAGCGCACCCGTTGGTCGGGAACGCGGGCGTGGATGGCCTGCATCCGGGTCAGGCCCAGTCCGGCTAGGCCGGACACGATGAGCGTCAGGGTGCCCCACATTGCGTACACGACAAAGGACGGGCGCAGCGCGGCCGGCGCGAAGTACCACGTGATTGCCCACACGATGGCGAGGACCGGCAGCAACCGCTGGAGAAGCGGCTCGAACTGCCACGAGCCATCGCCTCTGGCGCGGATGAACGATCCGCGCAGAACCGCCACGGCGCCCAGCCAGCCGATGCCGTGAACC
>JARXKQ010000088.1 GCA_030271555.1 Chloroflexota bacterium
GACAACTTCCGACGAACCGACCAACGCTCCCGCGAAAACCTCGCCGGTCGAACCGTCGATGGTGATCGGCTCACCCACCGTCAGCGACCGCCCGTCGATGATGATGGCCGCCTCCCCGACCGCCACGGCCGACGCTCCGACCACCGCCGGGATGCCCCAGCCGCGGGCGACCACCGCGGCATGACTGGCGAGGCCGCCGGTTGCGGTCAGGATGCCGCGCGCCACGGACATGCCGTGGACGTCGTCGGGCGAGGTAGCGGCGCGGACGAGGATCACGGCGCGTCCCTGTTCTGTTGCCGCCACCGCGGCCTCGGGCGAAGTGACGATTTCGCCGGCCGCGACACCGGGCGACGCGCCCAGTCCCTTGGTGAGCGGCTCGCCGGAGTCGCGCGGTCGTTCAGTGTTGCGCGGCGGATCGGCGAGCAGCGGCAGTACGCGCCGCACGGCTTCCTCTCGGGTCAACGGGAAGTCGGGATCGTTGGCCATCTCGACCGCGATGCGCAGCGCGGCCTGGGGCGAGCGCTTGCCGACGCGCACCTGGAGCAGCCACAGCCGGCCGTCCTCGATCGTGAACTCGATGTCGGCGACGTCGCGCAGATGCCGCTCGAGCCTGCGCGTGTAGTCGTGCAGCTGACGCGCGACATCGGGCAAACTCTGGTGGAGGACGCGGATGTCCTGGGTCGCGTGCGTGCCGGCGACCACGTCTTCGCCCTGCGCGTTGAACAGGATATCGCCGTACAGCTTGCTCTCGCCGGTCGACGGGTTGCGCGTGAACAGCACCCCGGTCGCCGACCGGTCGTTGCGATTGCCAAAGACCATCGCCTGGACGGTCGCGGCGGTGCCCATGCTTGCGCTGATGCCCTCGCGCTCGCGGTACGCGATGGCGCGCGGCGAGTTCCACGAGCGGAACACTGCTTCGATCGACGCGCGGAGCTGCTGCCACGGATCGTCCGGAACGGGCGCGACGCCAACCGCGGCAAGCGACTCACCCAGACGAGCGCGCAACCGCTCCGCCATCGACGCGTCGAAGGCTGCGGCTGTCTCTGAGTTCAGCCCCACGTTCAGGATCGTGTCCATCATCCCGGGCATCGAGACCGGCGCTCCCGACCGAACGCTCACCAGCAGCGGATCCGACGGGTCACCGAACCTCCGACCGACCAGCCCGTCGAGCCGACTCATGTGCTCGTGCAACTCGTTGTCCAACCCCTGTGGCCAGCCGGTGGCGAGGTATTCCCGACAAACGTCCGTTGTCAGCGTGAATGCCGGCGGCACGGGCAGTCCCAGGTCGACCGCCATGACAGTGAGGTTGGCCGCCTTGCCGCCCAGCAGCTTCGGGAGGTCCGCCCGCGCCGGGTTCTCCGTCGGCCTGTCGAAGTCAACTATCCGAGTCACGGCGCGAGCCTAGACGACGGCGAGCCCTTCGCGGGCGGCGGCATTGGCAAGGGCGACATCCGTCGTGGCCACATCCGCTTCAACCTCCAGTGCGATCTGAAGGTAGGCAGCGTCGTAGACGGTGAGCCGATGTTTCTCAGCCAGCTGGATCGACTCGAAAAGCCCTCGCATCCCACGATCGCTAGGCTCCAGGCCGGAGTCCAAGAGCCGCGTAAGCCGATTCTGTGCGTCCGCTGCCGAAAACTGCTTGCCGCGCAGCAGAGCGTTTGCGACCTCCAAAGGAAAGATCTGAGGGGCGAGCAAGATCGTCCCGTCCGCGACCCAGGCCTCCCACTGGGTTACCCACGCCGGATTGCCGTCGAGGAACTCCACGGCGACGGATGCATCGACAACGACTGCTCTTGGCGGCTCGGCCAGACGCGTCGAATCCCGCGTCATTTCTTGGTGCGGGTTGCGGCCATGATGTGTTCGAGACGCTCGCGGCGACCTGCCCTGATCAACTCAACGATCTCATCGCTAGTCATTCGCTTGTCGTTGCGCGCCATGCGGCGGATATCCGCGATCGCGGCGAGGCGTCGCTTCTTGATGGTTTCGGGGTCGTGCTCGGCGACGTCCGACAGTGGGACGAGAGCTGCCACGGGCTGACCGCCGCGCTGGATGATCAGCCGCTCCCCGGCTGCCGCCTCGTCAAGAAGCTCCCCGAATTTCTTGCGAACGTCGAGCGCCGAAACGGTTCTCATAGCGCCATCATAGCCCTATCAGAGCCGCACCTCTGCTCAGACCTGGCGCGCCAGCCACTTCTTCGCCGCAGTGGCTGAGCGCATGTGCGGGCCGAAGCTCTTCCAGGGATTGGGGACGGCTTCGAGTCTACCGACGATCGAGTGGACGTCGAATTCGTCGGGTGCCACGGAGTCGAGCTCGCTCCAATCGAGCGGCACCGCGACATGAGCACCCTTCTTCGGCCTGATCGAATAGGGCGCCACCGCGGTTTGCGCCCAAGCGTTGCGATTGCAGTCCAGGAAAAGTCGGCCGTCGCGCTTCTCCTTGTAGAACTCGGTGGTCAGCCGGTCGGGCACCCGCCGCGCCATGACCTCCGCCAGCCCGAAGGCGACCGCGCGGACCTCCTCGAAATCGGCCTGAGGGCGGAGCGGCACCACGACGTGGTAGCCGCGCGATCCGGTGGCCATGAGGTGCGGCACTAGGCCGGCCGCCTCCACCACCTCGCGCGCGAGATGGGCAGCAAGCCGCGCGTCGGCAACCCCGCCGTCGCCCGGATCGAGGTCGATGATCATCCGGTCGGGCCGCTGCAAGTCCGGGACGCGGCTCAGCCAAACGTGCGGCGTGATGCAGCCCTGGTTGGCCAGGTAGACCAGTGACGCCGCGTCGTTGATAACCGCGTGGGTGACCGTCCCTCCCACCTTGGGCACCTCGACGCGAGCGATCCAGTCGGGGAAGTAGTCGGGCGCGTCCTTTTGGTAGAAGACCTGCGTGTAGATCGTCTCGCGGACGCGCTGCATGCTCACCGGCCGGCCTTTGAGATGCGGCACCATCACGGACGCGACGCGCGCGTAGTGCGCGACGATCTCCGCCTTGGTGACGCCGTCGTCTGGGAAGACGACGCGGTCGCCGTGGGTGATCTTGATGTCGTGCCCACCGACCTTGATCGAATCGGTCATTTCGGCCGCCGCAGCCGGCGGATGATGAACGCGTCGACAGCGATGATCCCGCCGCCGGCGACGACAAACAGCCCGAACACGACAATCAGTGCATCCACTGGTTCGATCGTACGACGCGCAGCGTCAATAAGCCGAAGGAGACCAAGATGCCCGCCCTCGATGCGATCGGAATCGTCAGCTCCGACTTGGCCGGGTCGATCGCCTTCTACCGGCTGCTCGGGCTCGACTTCCCCGACAGCACTGAAGATCACGTCGAGGCCACGACACCGAGCGGCCTGCGCGTGATGCTCGACAACGTCGAGCTGATGAAGCAGCTCAACCCCGACTGGGTCCAGCCAACCGGCCACGCAATGGGGCTCGCCTTCATGTGCTCGTCACCGGCAGACGTGGATGAGACCTACGACCGCGTCGTCGCAGCTGGGCATCACGGCAAGACCGCGCCCTGGGACGCCTTCTGGGGCCAGCGCTACGCCACGGTGCTCGATCCGGACGGAAATCAGGTCGACCTCTTCGCGCCGCTCGGCTAAGACTGGCCGCGCTCCTGCAGCGCGGTCCAGACGCGCTCCGGCGATAGCGGCAGGTCGCGGATCACCGCGCCGGTCGCGTCACGGACGGCCGCCGCGACCGCTGCGGACACGGGTAGCAACGCGCCTTCGCTCATGCCCTTCGCGCCGTACGGCCCCGGCCCGTCGCCGTTCTCGATCATGTCGCTGACCATGACCTCGGGCAGGTCCATCGAGGTCGGAATGCGGTAGTCGATCGCGCCCAGGTTCCGGATGCGGCCATCGGCATCGAATATGTAGTGCTCCATCAACGTGTGACCCAGGCCCATGATGGCAGCGCCCTCATCCTGCATCTGGACCTGCAATCGATTGATGGCGCGGCCAACATCGGAAACGGTCACGTGGCGGTGGATGGTGATGTCGCCCGTTTCCTCGTCAACGCTCAGCTCCACGGCCGTCGCGTTGAACTCGAAGAACGCAGCCGACCCGCCCAGGGGATGTTTGGGGTCTGGCTCCTTCTTCGCATCGCCAACACCCACAACTTCCACGCCGGTGCGGCCAGCCAGCTTTTCGCGCGCCTGCTTGGCTGCGGCCAGAACGGCGTTGCCCATCAGAACGGTCGAGCGCGATGCCGAGGTCTGCTGGTCGTACGGCACAGCCCCGGTGTCGCCCATGACCACGCTGACCCGCTCGAGCGGTATGCCCAACTCGGACGCCGCGATCTGGGCGAAGATCGTCCGCGCGCCCTGGCCTATGTCCTGCGTGCCGGCATACACGATGGCCGACCCGTCCGCCTGGAGCCTGACCATCGAGTAAGACAGGCCAGTCGTCGGCCCGCTCTTGATGCCCAGGGCGAAGCCACGGCCCCGACCTTCCGGCTTGGGCTTGTCCCAGCCCGCGAGCTCTGCCGCGCGCTTCGTGGCCTGCGCCCAGTCGCCGTCGCAGGGCGTGTCGAACGGGATGAACGGGTCGCCTCTGGCTGCCAGGTTCTTCAGTCGGAGTTGGACCGGATCCATCCCTATCTGGATGGCCGCTTCAGTCAGGTTGGACTCGACCGCCCAGTTGACCTGTGGGTTGCCGAAGCCGCGGAAGGCGGTCGAGGGCACGGTGTGGGACAGGACGCTGCGCGCAGTAACGCGGCCGGCTTCGTAGTTGTACGGGCCAGAGGCGATGTACGAGCCCTTGCCGACTACGCGGTCGGCGATGTCGGCATAGGCACCGATGAGGTAGTCGGCGTCGACGTCCTGGAAAACGAGCTTGCCTTGTTTGGTCAGGCCGGTCCGGACGCGGACCTCCGTCTCCGTCCGACGAACCGCCTGGAACGTCTCCTCCAGCGTCAGGGTCAGCCGGACCGGGCGGCCCAGCTTGAGCGCCATGAACGCCAGAAGCGGCTCGTACTTGGCATGCTGCTTGCCGCCGAACGCGCCGCCCGGGTCGGGCGCGATCACGCGGACCTTGGCGAGCGGCAGCTTGAGCGTTTGGGCGAGCAGGCGCTGCAGCCAATACGGGTGCTGGATGCTCGACCAGACGCGGATGCCGTCTGCGTCCGGGGCGGCAATGAACGCGTGCGGCTCGATAGCGAAGTGCGTCACCATGGGGAAGCGATAGGTGTTCTCGACGACGACTTCAGCGTGTTTGGTGGCGGTGTCGAGGTCGCCCCACGCGACGACGTGTTCGCGCAGCACGTTTCCGGCCACTTCGTCCTGCACTCGGGGCGCACTTTCGGCGCGCGCAGCTTCCACGGTCACGACGGCGGGGAGGACCTCGTAGTCGACGCGGACCAGGCGCGCAGCCTCTTCAGCCGCGTCCAATGTCTCCGCGGCCACCGCCGCGACAGGGTCGCCGTGGAACTTTGTCTCGACTGTCGCGATTACCGGCCGGTCGGTGAACTGCGGGCCAAATCGCGGCATGGGCGTGGGCAGGTCCGCGGCGCTGAAAACGGCGATCACGCCCGGCACTTTCATCGCGTCGCTGTCGTCAATCGCGCCGATGCGGCCGCGGGCGCAGGGCAGCGTCACGAGCTTGATGTGCAGCTCGTTGGGCAGGTGGATGTCGGCAACGTAGAGTTGCTCGCCGGTCACCCGCCCGCGGCCGCCCCCGCGCGGCGCAGGATCGCCTATCGCACTCACTTGACCGCGTCTCCGAGCGCGACCGCTTCGACCGCGTCGAAGATCTGGTAGTAGCAGCCGCAGCGGCACAG
>JARXKQ010000089.1 GCA_030271555.1 Chloroflexota bacterium
CCGACCGGCCTCCCCGCCGCGATTTCGCCGACCGGCCTCCCCGCCGCGATTTCGCCGACCGGCCTCCCCGCCGCGATTTCGCTGACCGGCCTCCCCACCGCGATTTCGCGGATCGCTCGCCGCGCGATGACGAGCGTCCGCGCCAGTTCGAGGAGCGTCCGCGGCGCTACCAGGGTCCGGCTGACAAGCCACGGCAAGAGCGGCGCTTCGATCGGCCAGATCGTGGCTTCGGCCGGCCGGTGCACAGCTTCGACACTCGCCGTGCGCGGATTACGCCCGCGTCCGACACCGGCGAGCGGCTCGGGGAGGGCGAGGAGCTTATCGCCGGCAAACGGCCGGTCGAAGAGGCCTTCGCGGCACGTCGCGAAGCGCTGCGGTTGTTGATCGTCCCTGAGCGCCGAGCGGCGCTCGACGCCCTTGCGATACACGCCACAACTTTGCGCATCCCGGTGATCGAGGTCGAGGGCGGCTCGCTCACCGCGCTCGCTGGGTTCGACGGCCACCAGGGCGTCGCACTCGTCGTCAAGCCGCGCGCCCAGGCCGACGTTGACACCATCCTTGCCCGTGCCCACGAACGCAAGACGCCGCCGTTCATCCTGATCCTCGACTCGCTCGAGGATCCGCAGAACTTCGGCACGCTCTTGCGGTCAGCGGAGGCATGCGGCATCGATGGCGTGATCTATCCCACACGCCGCGCGGCGCCCCTGACTGCGGCGGCCATCAAGGCCTCCGCCGGCGCCACCGAGCACCTATTGCTCGCCCCGGTCGACGACCTAGCCGCCACCCTGGTCGACCTCCACAACGACGGGCTGCGCATCGTCGGCGCCGACGAGGACGCGTCGCTGAGCTACGCCGAGGCCGACCTGCGCGGGCCAATCGCGCTCGTCATTGGCAGCGAAGGCAAAGGCATGTCCGGCCCGGTCAAGCGTCGCCTTGATCTGGCGGTGCGCATCCCCATGCGCGGCAAGATCGAGTCGCTCAACGCCGCCGTGGCAGGTTCAATCCTGCTCTTCGCGGCCGCTCAGCAGAGACCCCTCGCGGCGACCACCCAGAAGGTCGATGAGCCACCAGCCACCGACCCGACCGACGCAGCCCAGGCGGAAGCCAAGCCCAAGCGGAAGGCACCCGTGAAAAAGTCGGAGCCGAAGGCGAAGTCGGAGCCCAAGGCCAAGTCGGCGGCGAAGCCCAAACGCACGACCATCGTCCAGGTCGATGCCGCGATGCTGGACGAGGGGCTGCTCCCGGGCGACGAGTAGTCGCACCGCGGCCCCGTTGCCGCCCGAGGGGGATGTCCTGTATCCTTCTACGTCGCGCCGCCGTAGCTCAATTGGTAGAGCAGCGGTTTTGTAAACCGCCGGTTGCGGGTTCGAGTCCCATCGGCGGCTCCAAAGAGGACAAACAACTGAATAAGGCTGCGCGCGTCACAGCGCGCAGCGTCTCCAGTGGGTAGGTTGAGCAGGTGGTGAGCTCCGCTGACTGTAGATCAGCCGTCCTTCGACTGTGGGGGTTCGATTCCCTCCCTGCCCACCACCACTTCAACTAATCTCCGGTAGCTACCGGGCCCACATAGCTCAGCTGGCAGAGCACTTCCTTGGTAAGGAAGAGGTCTTGGGTTCAAGTCCCAATGTGGGCTCCAGTTCCCGGCTCATCGCCCAGTCGCCGTCCCGTTAGAGGTGTAGGAACCAGACTCCCATGGCCAAGAAGAAGTTCGAGCGCACCAAGCCGCACGTCAACATCGGCACCATCGGTCACATCGACCATGGCAAGACCAGCCTGACCGCGGCCATCACCAAGTACCTGAGCTTGAAGGGCGGGTCCGAGTACCGCGCCTTCGACACGATCGACAACGCGCCCGAGGAGCGTGAGCGGGGCATCACCATCGCCATCGCCCACGTCGAGTACGAGACCGACAAGCGCCACTACGCCCACGTCGACTGCCCCGGCCACGCGGACTACATCAAGAACATGATCACCGGTGCCGCCCAGATGGACGGCGCCATCCTGGTGGTCGCCGCGACCGATGGCCCGATGCCCCAGACGCGCGAGCACATCCTGCTCGCCCGCCAGGTCGAAGTGCCCTACATCGTGGTCTTTCTGAACAAGGTCGACATGGTCGACGATCCCGAGCTGCTCGAGCTGGTCGAGCTCGAGGTGCGCGAGCTCTTGAGCAAGTACCAGTACCCGGGCGACGAGGTGCCGGTCATCCGTGGCTCGGCGCTTAAGGCGCTCGAGGCGCCGTCCGACGCCAACGACCCGGCGTATGTGCCCATCCAGGAGCTGATGGACGCGGTCGATTCGTATATCCCCACGCCTGAGCGCGCCATCGACAAGCCCTTCCTGATGCCGGTCGAGGACGTCTTTGGCATCAAGGGCCGCGGCACCGTCGCCACCGGACGCGTCGAGCGCGGCATCGTCAAGGTCGGCGAGGAAGTCGAGATCGTCGGCGTCAAGGCCACGCGCAAGGTCGTGGTGACCGGCGTCGAGATGTTCAAGAAGCTGCTCGACGAGGGTCGCGCGGGCGACAACATCGGCCTGCTGCTGCGCGGCATCGAGCGCGAGGAGATCGAGCGCGGCCAGGTGCTCGCCAAGGCAGCCTCGGTCAAGCCGCACACCAAGTTCACCGCCCGGGTGTACGTCCTGACCAAGGAGGAGGGCGGCCGCCATACCCCCTTCTACAACGGCTACCGGCCGCAGTTCTACCTGCGCACGACCGACGTCACCGGCGCCATTGCCCTCACCGGTGGGGCGGAGATGGTCATGCCCGGCGACAACGTCGACATGGGCGTCGAGCTGATCACCCCGATCGCGCTCGAGACCGGCCAGCGCTTCGCCATCCGCGAGGGCGGCCACACCGTCGGCGCTGGCGCGATCATCGAGATCGAGGCTTAAATGGCAAAAGCTGCCGAGAATCGGCCGGTCATCCAGCTCGCCTGCACCGAGTGCAAGGAGCGGACGTACAGCACCACCAAGAACAAGAAGAACGACCCCAGCCGGATCGAGCTTCGCAAGTACTGCCCGCGGTGCCACAAGCACACGCTGCACCGTGAGGCAAAATAGCGACCTTCCCAGTCACCGCAGCGCGTAGAGGCGTAGCTCAATTGGTAGAGCACCGGTCTCCAAAACCGGCGGTTGCAGGTTCGAGTCCTGTCGCCTCTGCCACATCCTCATCAGTTTCAATCCCCAGAGGTAAGTCGAACTCGTGAACCGAATCCGGCGCTTCATCGAAGAGAGCTGGTCAGAGCTCAAGAAGGTGACCTGGCCGACGCGTGAGCAGGTGCGCAACCTGACCGTCCTGGTGTTCATCATCAGTGGCGCGGTGGGCGTGTATATCGCCGTGTTCGACATCATCTTCGACCAGGCGCTCGGCTTCGTGGTGAGGTTGTGATGGAACTAGAAGCCGCGGTCAAAGCGCCCGATAAGCGCTGGTACGTGATTCACACGTACTCGGGTTACGAGAAGAAGGTCAAGACCAACCTCGAGCACCGCATCGAGTCGATGGGCATGGAAGACAAGATCTTCCAGGTCCTCGTCCCCGAAGAGGACGAGATCGAGATCCGGTCAGGCCAGCGCGTGACTGTCCAGAAGAAGGTCTATCCGGGTTACGTCCTGGTCGAGATGATCCTCGATCCCGACTCCTGGTTCGTCGTGCGCAACACGCCTGGCGTGACCAGCTTCGTCGGCGGCGGCAACATTCCAGGCTCGCGCAACGAGCCGGTGCCACTCGAAGAGCACGAGGTCAAGCAGATCCTGCGCCAGATGGGCGTCGAGACGCCCAAGTACCGCGTGGCCTTCCAGAAGGGCCAGAGCGTGCGCGTCACTGACGGTCCGTTCGCCGAGTTCATCGGCACGGTCGACGAGGTCAACCCAGAACGTAACAAGCTCAAGGTGCTGGTCAGCATCTTCGGCCGCGAAACCCCAGTCGAGCTGGACTTCCTCCAGGTCGAAAAGCTCTAGAAGGAACCGACTAACCCCATGGCAAAGAAGATCCGCATCGTACTGACGCTCCAGCTGCCGGCCGGCAAGGCGACGCCTGCGCCGCCTGTCGGTACAGCCCTGGGCCCGCACGGCATCAACATCGTCGAGTTCTGCAAGAGCTACAACGAGAAGACGGCGGCCCAGTCGGGCCAGGTCATCCCGGCCCAGATCACGGTCTACGAGGACCGCAGCTTCAGCTTCATCCTCAAGACGCCGCCCGCCGCGGACTTGCTGCGCAAGGCAGCAGGGGTCGAGAAGGGCGCCGCGACGACCGGCCGCGAGAAGGTCGGCTCCGTGACGAGGAAGCAGGTCCGCGATATCGCCGAGGTCAAGATGGCCGACCTCAACGCAGTCGACATCGACGGCGCTTCGAAGATCATCGAGGGCACCGCGCGCTCGATGGGCATCGAGGTCGTCGGCTAACTCGCAAGCCGAAAAGGGCAGCAGCCGCGCTTCGCGGGGGCTGCCTTGAGGCGCGCAGCAGCGGCCGGAGGGCCGTCTGCGGAGATAGAAACGGCACACCCCGCCGCAGAGAGGGGAGGCTCGAAAAAGCGAGCCGCCAGAAGGAGAACAACGCGATGGCTCACGGCAAGAAGTACAACCAGGCAGCGGCGCTGGTCGAAGAGGGCAAGTCCTACGACCTCGAGACGGCGATGGACCTGCTGACCAAGACTGCTTTCACCAGCTTCGACGCGTCGGCTGAGGCTCACATCCGCCTGGGCATCGACCCGCGCCACGCCGACCAGATGGTGCGCGGCATCGTCGTCCTGCCGCACGGCACGGGCAAGAAGGTGCGCGTCATCGTTTTTGCCCAGGGCGAGAAGGCGCAGGAAGCGCTGCGTGCCGGGGCGGACGAGGTGGGTGGCGAAGACCTGGCCAAGAAGATCGAGGCCGGCTTCCTTGATTTCGACATCACCCTCGCGACCCCGGACATGATGGGTGTCGTCGGCCGCCTGGGCCGCATCCTGGGTCGGCGTGGTCTGATGCCCAACCCCAAGTCGGGCACGATCACGTTCGACCTCGAGCGCGCCATCGGCGAGGTCAAGGGTGGCCGAGTCGAGTTCAAGGTCGACAAGGCCGGTATCATCCACACCCCCTTCGGCAAGGCCAGCTTCGCTCCGCAACAGCTGGGCGAGAACCTGGCGGCCCTGGTCGACGCGGTCAACCGCGCGCGGCCCAGCTCCACGAAGGGTCACTACTTCAAGAGCTTGACAGTGGCAGCGACGATGGGCCCGGGCATCCGGGTCGACGTGCCGGCGGTTCTCGCCAGCGCCACCGCCTAGCAAGCCCGGTCCGACCACATTGGTCGGCACAAACGGGATCAACTTAAGACCGTTCCGCCGCAGACAGCGCAGCGTCCCGCGAGGGACTTAATTCGACGGCCGCAAGGCCAGAGGGCTCGCCGAGGCAGGGAGTAGTCAGGGCCTGTTGCCCTGGTGACGTTGCAGTCGCAGCGCCACGACCCTCGCGCGGAACCAAGCGAGGGTCGTCGCGCCGGGCGCAGCCGGACGTCCGACCAGGGAAGGAGTACCTATGCCGACGGAGGCCAAGAAAGCCACTGTTGCCGCGCTGAAGGAAGACCTGTCAGCGGCCAAGGCGACGATCGTGGCCGACTACCGCGGCCTGACCGTTGCCGACATCAGTGCTGTGCGTCGCAGTCTGCGGGGCAACGGCATCAAGTACCGGGTGGTCAAGAACCGCCTGGCCAAGATCGCCGCACAGGAAGCAGGCAACCCCGAATTGGCGG
>JARXKQ010000090.1 GCA_030271555.1 Chloroflexota bacterium
GCCCGGCCAAACAGAAGGGCCAGACGATCGACGACCGCCCTAACTGCGACCTCGCGGCAGGCGGCGACAGCGTCCAGATTCGAATGCTCAAGTCGGACGCCTTCATCGTTGCCGGCACGGAGAGGGAAGCGCGCGAAGCGCAGCCGGGCGGGCGCGAGCCGGACCTGGGGATGGTCGGTGACACCGGCTCGTGGCAGACGATAGTCGCGCCGCGCGGCCATCACGAGTCGTTTGCTGACACTTCGCCGCAGATCGCGTTCGACCTGCTCGCGCAGGCGCGCGACGTGATGACGAACGCGCGAAATGCCGAAAAGACCGACTACCTCCAGATCGTCCAGAACTACGGCCTCCAGGCCGGCGCTTTCTCCGACCACCTGTGCTTCGACTTCTACGACCTGCCACAGATCCCGCATCGCATTGGCGAGGAGCTGGGTGGCGCCGCGCGGTATGTCATCCGCGAAGGCACATGTCCCTTTTGCCGCCTCGTGCGTGATGAGGTCGCCGACGGTGCGCGGCTCGTCTACGAAGACGCCGCGAGCGTCTGTTTCGCGCCGTACGCATCGCGCTCACCGTTCGAGCTGTGGGTCGTGCCGCGCCACCATGCGGCCGACTTCGGCAGCGCGAGCGATGCGCAGCTCGTCAGCGCGGCGGACACACTCCAGAGTGTGCTGCGGCTGCTGGCCGGCCTGGGTGGGCCGGCGTACAACCTGATCCTGCACAGCGCGCCGCTCCGGCAACGCGTCGACGAGACCTATCACTGGCACTGGGAAATCCACCCCAGACTGCGCGAGATCGCTGGGCTGGAGCTGGGCACCGGCCTGCCGGTCAACCCAATCGCGCCTGAGCAGGTCGCGCACGAACTGCTCGAGACTGCGCGCGAGGAGCGCATCGAGACCGGCGTTGCCGCCGGGCCACGCTCATGGGACGAGTTCACCGACCGCTGATCGGCCTCGTACTACCGCCTGATTCGCCGCCGGACCCCGCCTGCCCGATGATTAGCGCCATGCCGACACCGTCACAGGCTGGCGCGACGAGCCGTCACACCGACCGAACCGCGAAGCAGGGTTCCTGCTCCACAGAGAGGGACTGGGAGTGAGCGACGACCGAGCGAGCGCTCGGGCGTTCGTCGAGCGCCTGTTCGCTGCACACCACTCGGAGATCTATGCCTATCTCTGTCGGATGGTCCGTGACAACGAACTGGCGGCCGATTTGACGCAGGAAGCCTTCGTCAAGGCGTATCGCGCCTACGACACGCTCGAGGATCCCAACCGCGCCCGAGCCTGGCTCTACCAGATTGCCGGCCGCACGGCGTTGGACGAGCTGCGGCGGCGCAAGATCGTGCGTTTCGTGCCCTGGACGGGCGAGTCGCACGGCACGGCGGCATCGGCCGAAGAGCTGGTCATGCGAGAGCGCCTGTCGGGCGATCTCGAGCGTGCCCTGGCGAAGATCCCCGAGCGCCAGCGCCAGGCGCTGCTGCTCTCGGAGTTGAACGACATGACCGGCCTCGAGCTGGCGGAGGCGATGGGCGTATCGCACGTCGCCGCGCGGGCGCTGCTGACGCGCGGCCGCGAATCGCTGCGCCAGGCGCTGGCGGTGGAGCGGGCGCGATCAGCTGTTGAGGACGAAAAGCGGGATCGCGCGGCCGCGCCCGTTGTTGCGCGCCGCCACGATGAAGATGGCTCGCGGCAGCGCTGACCATTCGGTTTGGCGTGAGCTGATCGGCGCTCGGCTCGACCGGCCGCTCACACGATCCGAGACACGCTCCCTGACCACGCACCTGCGCGACTGCGCCGCGTGCCGCCAGGTCGACCACGATTACCGCGAACAGCGCGCGTTGCTGCGCGCTTTGCCGCCCCGACCAGTGCCGCGCGACCTGTGGCCGCGCACCTCTGGCGCGCTCGATCGTGAGGTTGCGCGTGGCGTCGGCTTGCGCCGCCGGGCGCGTCGCGCGTCCACGCCGTCGGCAGCGATTGCTACCTCCCTCGCCGCTCTAGGCTTGATCGCCATGGTCGGCGTGATGCAGTTGATGCCCGCCTTGCAGGCCACGCCGCCGGCCGTTGCCGTCCTTGCGACGCCCTTCGCTGTCGCGCCGCAGCCACTCGCCTGGCTGGGCAGTGAATCGGCCGATTTGTACGTCTACCAAACGCATGTCGGTCACGTCTGCCCGCCAGCTGCCGAGGGTTGCTCGGTCGACGACGGCATCGTGCGCACCCAGGTGAATCTGCCGGCGAGCGTCCACGCCCGCAACGTCGCGCTGAGCCCCAGCGGTAAAGCGCTGGCGCTGGTGGGTCGTGATCTGAACCGCGACCTGATTGCCGTCCTGATCCTGCCGCCCAACGACGCCCCGGCGCCCGACCCAAATGCGTCGCCACCGGGCGCCGGTCCAGCGACGAGCCCAGGCGATGGAACGAGCTCGCCCGACGCGACGCCCGGGAACCAAGCATCCGACCTGCCTGGCTCAACCCCTTCCGGCCCGCCTGCGAGCGCGGTGCCCGCGGGCCTGCAGGTCCTGGCCATTCTCGAGAACGTCGAGAGCGCCGGTGCTCCGCCGGCCTGGGCGCCAAGCGGCGCAATGCTGGCGTTCAGCGCCATGCCGGCAGACGGCAGTCACGGCCCCGATGTCTACGTCTGGTCGCCGAGCGACTCCGTTGCGCGGCCCATCACGACCGATCACGGCTCGTATTTCGCGTCGTGGTCGGGTGAGCGCATTGTCCTCAGCCGCGTTGCTGCCAAGGCCGATGCCGGCACACCTTCGCTGCGCACGATCGTGATCGACCCAAGCACGCTCGAGGAGCGCGCGGTGGACGCGCCGGCGATGTGGCTGCCAGTCGTCAACCCGGCGCGCAGCCATGCCGTGGCGTGGCGCGGCGACCTCGATCTGGCGAGCGGCCTTGCGCTGCCGCACGCAGGCAGCCTGGTAATGGTCGACTGGGCGCGGATCGACCCCTACGCCGCGGGGAACGAGCCCGCACCCACAGATATGCCCACCGACACGCCGGCCGCGAGCTCACAGCCGCCGACCAATGGCCCGAGTCCGTCGCCGGCTACTTCCCCGAGCGCCTCAGGTTCCGCCGCCCCGGGCAGCCCGGCCGCCAGCCCGGCCGAGACACCCAAGGTGCGACCGACCGATGCGTCCGCAACTCCCAGCGGTACAGATCAGCCGGCGGGGTTGCCCGACGGCTGGACCGACCTGGGCCTCGGCCGCGATTCGACCGACTCAGCCATCGTCGACTGGCAGGCGCGCTGGTCGCTCGATGGCCAGGTGCTGGGTGTCTGGATCGCCGATGCGTCTGGCACAACCTGGGGTCGGCTGACGGTGTTTGCGATCGACCCCAACACCAATCAGATCGCCGCAGACGATCCGCTGCTGCCCCCGACGCTTGCCCGGCGCGGCTTCAGTCTGGGTCTGAACCGGGTCGCCTGGGTCGCGCCGTCGGAGGACAATCCCGATGGTGGGCTGCGCGTCCGGACCTGGGATGTCGACGGTGTGGGTGGCCTGCGGCTGCTGCCCGACAAGCTCGATGAGGTCGTTCCGGCCTTCTAGTCGGGCCCAATCCGGCTAACCTTGGGACTCGTGACGAGCCGCCAGATAATGACCGCCGACGACGTCCGGCGCGCGTTGGTGCGCATCAGCCACGAGATCGTCGAGAAGCACGGCGGCACTGAGGGTCTCGCGCTCGTCGGGATCGAACGGCGCGGTGTGCCGCTCGCTCAGCGCCTTGCGGACTCAATTGCCGAGCACGAGGGAGTGCGGCCGCCGGTCGGCAGCCTTGACATCACCTTCTATCGCGACGATCTGTCGCAGGTCTCGCGCGCGCCGGTGTTGAAGTCATCGCAACTGCCGTTTGACCTCGAGTCTTCGACGCTCGTCATCGTCGACGACGTCCTGTACACGGGGCGCACCGTGCGCGCAGCCCTGGATGCCCTGGTCGATGTGGGCCGGCCCAAGGCGGTTCGACTCGCCGTGCTGGTCGATCGGGGCCATCGGGAGCTGCCCATCCGCGCCGATCACGTCGGCAAGAACGTGCCCACGTCGCGCGACGAGGTGATCAAGGTCCACCTGCGCGAGGTCGATGGCGGCGAGGACGATGTGGTCATAGAGCGCCGCTCGACGAACGGTGAGACGGACGCTGAGGCCGCGGCGGGGGACGCGGAGTGAACACTGCCCCGCGTCATCTGCTTGACGTGGATGAGTGGCCGGCTGAGGCCATTGAGGCCGTTCTCGACAACGCGTCGCGCACCCGTGACGCCGGGGAGCGGCATGGCAACGAGCTGCTTGGCTGCCGCGTGGTGTTGTTGTTCACCGAGCCGTCGACGCGGACGCGCATCTCCTTCGAGATGGCCGCGCGCAGTCTGTCCGCGGAGACGTACCTGGTGGATCCGGCGTCAAGCTCGATGGTCAAGGGTGAGACGCTGGTCGACACCGTGCGCAACCTCGACGCGTTAGGTGCGGACATGGTCGTGCTGCGCCATCACCGCGCCGGCGCGGCCTGGGTCGCGGCGCGTTACTTCGGCGGCGCGGTGGTCAATGCCGGGGACGGCTGGCACGCCCATCCCACCCAGGCGCTGCTCGACCTGCTCACGTTGCGCCGCGCCTTTGGTGGTGGCGCCGACGCGCTGCGCGGCCGCAAGATCACGATCGTCGGCGACCTGCTCCACTCGCGCGTGGCGCGATCCAATGTTTGGACGCTCAGCCGTGCCGGCGCGGAGGTCTGGGTCAGCGGGCCGGCGGCATGGTTGCGCGGCTATTCGGAGCTGGGCGTCACCGCAACACCCGATGTGGACGCGGCGCTCGATGGGGCCTCGGCTGTCATGGGGCTGCGCGTGCAGAAGGAGCGCATGCGTGGCTCCTCGCTGTCGATCGACGAGTACATCGACCGCTACCAGATCACCGACGAGCGGCTCGCGCGGGCCGCGTCCGGCGCGTTTTACCTGCACCCGGGACCCATCAACGAAGGCGTCGAGGTCAGCCGCTCGGTGGCGCGCGGCCCGCACTCTCTGGTGCTCGAGCAGGTCGCCAATGGGTTGGCCGTCCGCATGGCGGTGCTGGCGCTGCTTGCCCCTTCCGCGCCGCGCGGCCTGCGCGGCCCCAGGGTCGATTTCTCGCACGTCGCGCGCTAACTCCTAACATCGTTGGCGATGTCCCAACCGGAGATGCCCGAGTACAAAGGCGCGCCGCTCGACGGCGAGCGCGGCCCCGGCCTGGGGTGTTTCTGGATCCAGGTCGTGCTGCTCGTCGGGCTGCTTGTGCTCACGCCGCTCAGCGTTGTCTGGGCGTGGCCCTCGATGGTGTCGGCCGCGCTGCTGATCCTGTCGCTCGCGCTGCTCTTCTTCGTGGGCCAGACGATGATCTTCCTGCTACGCCTCGTCGCCGCCGACCGCCGCTCGCGTCGCCGACCAATGGCCCCCACCGCGCGCCCAACCGTGGGCGATCTCGAAGACACCTCACACAAGGAGGACGCCGGAGCCGGATAGCCGCTCGCCGCGCCTTAACGCCGCCATGATCCGCCGCGGACCGGTCGCGTAATCTGGTCCCAATGAGGCTTTGAGCTCGTCGGCCACCCGCCGGTTGTGCGCCGTATCGGCGAGCACGATCAAGAGGTGGTCGATTTGTTCCCGTGTCGCCACGGGCCAAGTCTGGAGAGGACGCCTTCACTGGCGATTAC
>JARXKQ010000091.1 GCA_030271555.1 Chloroflexota bacterium
ACAGCCGACACGCCCACCCCCGTCACTGTCGCGGTCGACGAAGCGTATTACGAGTTCGGCGGCGAGACGCTTATTGGCCTGCGCCACCGCTATCGCAACCTGGTCGTGGTGCGCACGACGTCGAAAGCCTTTGCGCTGGCAGGTGCGCGGGTGGGTTTCGGTGTGGCGGATCGGTCGGTGATCCAACGCCTGGAGCGCGTCCGTCCGCCGGGGAGCGTCTCAACGATCTCCGCGCACGTCGCGGCGCTGGCGTTTCGCTCACCTCAGTACGCGCTGGACAACGTGGCGGTGCTGTCCGCCGAGCGCGAATGGCTCGCGGCCGGCCTCGCGTCGCGCGGCTGGCAATCGGCGCCCAGCACGACGAACTTCCTGCTGGTCAAGA
Source organism: Chloroflexota bacterium (assembly GCA_030271555.1). Lineage (GTDB taxonomy): Bacteria > Chloroflexota > Limnocylindria > Limnocylindrales > CSP1-4 > JALYGJ01. The sequence continues at coordinate 383 of JARXKQ010000091.1, forward strand.
TCGGCGACCACGACGCGGCCGAGCGAGCCGCCGATGGCCTGCTGCACTCGGGCATCGTCCCCCGCACCTTCGGCCCGGCCAATCCGCTGCGCGGCAACCTGCGCCTGACGGTCCGGTCGCGCGCTGAAAACGAGCGGCTGCTAGAAGTTGTCGGCCGCCTGACCTGACGCTTTCCAGGACGAATAGAGGGGCGGCCAGTCGTTGGCAGTGGGCCGCTCGCCGAGCAGCGCGTGCTCGATCAGCAACTCGTACAGCGGGTAGTCCTTGGCGTTGAAGAACCAGTTCGCAGCGATCGCGTCGCGCTGAGCTGGATCGTCCACGAGGCGGGCGCGGTCGCGCACCTGGAACTCGTGCGGCGCCTGCGGGTCGTAGTGGGCATGGAGCGCGAACCGGCCGTCGGTGGCCAGGTCGTGCGCCTTGCCCGATTTGGGCTGCACGAACGCATAAAGGTGGCCGTCGACCACGCCGACGTTGACCGGGTGGACGCGCGGCTGTGAGCCGGCGCTGACGGTGACGAGCATCCCCTCCCCGTCGCCGTTGCGATACATGAGCTCCCGACCCATTGCTGCGATCTTCGGCGCCGCGGCTTCCAGATCGGCCCATGTGCCGGCGCTCAAGGGTTGACGCTGCCTACCGTCACTGCGGCCCGAGCGTCTTCCGGGTAAATCGGAGCGCTGTAAATACCGATCTTTCCGCCTGGCTCGTAGTCGCCGCCCGTCCGCTCGGACGGGCACGTGAAATGCACGATGCGTGGCGCTGATGGCATCACGATGACGTTCGCCAACATGACTGGTTGATCGCTGACGCCTGGCGTGAGCGGCACCCAGAAATCCTCGAAGCGTGCAGGGATTGCCGAATGGAGAACGTGACTGAACTCGGTGAGACGCACGACCTGCGGCTGCGCATTGGCCGGTATCGACAGGGTCAGCGTCGATTGCGCACCCGGTGGGCACGTCGCCGTTTGGGGATTGACCCCAAAGCCGCAGTTGCGCAACGGACCAATCTGGCCGCGTGCACATGGCTCTGTGATCAGGCCCTGGGCATACGGCTTGATGGTCTCCTGGACCGAGTAGCTGTTGTTGGCGTCCCAGTTGCTCTTCTGGTCGCAGAGTGGCGCCATGACAGGCTTCCCGTTTTCAGCAATCAGTCCTGTCTTGGCCCACACAACGGGTTCACCGGGGCTCAGCCGATTGCCCTGCTTGTCGACGAACCAGCCCTCGCACAGGAATCCGTTGGGGTTCGTCTGCAGTTTCCGGAAACCTGTACCGGGCGACAGCGTGGTCGTATCCACCCATTGGCCAGTAAGACCTGCCGTGTATTGATCCATCCAGCCAGGCGCGATGCCCTGGTAATCGCAGCTCGAAAAATCGTTGTGGAGCGGGCTTGTCTCGCGATTGGCCGGGCGAAATGTCGACTGCAGGCAAAAGCCCTTCTTTGTGTTGAAGATCTTGCCGTGGCCAGTCCACCTCAAGTTCGCGTAGTACTTGAAGTGGAGGTGGCCGTGACACGGGCTGAACACATAGAGGTTGTGCTTTTCCAGCTGCCCGGGATGACCGCTAATCGTGTAGTCGACGCCGCCAATCGTCAGCGCGGTTTCGCCCACGTTCTCGTCGGCAGTTGTGAACTCGAGTAGTCGGCGCCAACCCGTACCGGTGACAGATCCTTCCTCGACCTCGCACCCACCACTGCCGCTTGAGTGAACGTATCGATAAACGGTGCGGCTGGGCAGGAAATCAGGAACGAAGGTCTGTAAATCTGGTGTGCGGCCGGTGTCGTCGCCGTAGCGGTATTGGTCAGCAAGGGCTGCATCCCAGGTGAGCCGCGTGTACTGCACGTACGTGCGCACAGCCCCAATATGGTTGGTGACCGCGTCTACACACGACTCGGTGGGCATAACGGTCTGGTGGTAGCCCTCGCGCGACAGCGCGTCCTCAACGACCGCCGTCTGATCGTAGAAAGCGTCAACTTCCTCGCTGTCGACACTGCCGAATGGGAACTCGGCCTCGTCCATGCAGGCGTAGCCGGTGCGCTGCATCACTAGCTCTGGGTCGACCGGGAGGAGGAAGTGCTCACGCCAGCGACCACCCACCTGCGCAAGACTCGGCTCCGACTGGCCAGGCGACTTGGCATCAGACAACAGGATACTGGTGAAGTGGTAGTTGACGGCGACGACGTCGTGGCCGTCGATCTTCTGGCGCGTGGGCTCTCCGCTGAATTGGATATTCCACAGCGGCTCGGGCGGAAGAGGAAGAGCCTTCCCGTGAGCGTGAAACGCGTCACGAAAGACCAGGCGGTATGTCGTGAGCTTCAGCTGTCGATGGGCTCTCTCCAACCAGAATGAGTCCGGCTTGGTCATGATGTCTGCCGCAACGCGGGCACGCATCGACTTGGGGATTTCGTCGAGCACGACGCCGACCTGCGACCACATGGACGTCTTGACGATTGAGCCGGGCGCTGCGGCCGCGGCCACTCCCACTTGCCCGGCAAGGACCAGGACGAACATGATGCAGCCGACCAGTACGCGCCTAAGCGCGTGGCGAGTGGTGCCCCTCGACATCAGTTCATGCCCTCCGCTTGTCTATCCGCAGGCGCTTCTTGCCCGAGCGCATTACCAGGAACCTGTCAGCGATCAGTGCGGGCAGCGGCGTGTCCGGCGTCGTGACGCGCACATCATTGATGACGAGACCGCCCTGTTGGATAAGCCGGCGCGCCTCGCCCTTCGAGGTCATGAATCCGCTCGCGACCACGTAGTCGAGGGCGTTCATTGCGAGCTCTCCTGCCGCTGCATCGTGGTGGTCCAAAGAACCGAAGAGCGTCTCGAGGACGTCTGGGTCGGTAATCGGCCCACCGCCAAAGGCCGCGTCTGCGACTCGAACCTGCCGCTCCGCTTCCTCACGGCCGTGGACGCGCGCCGTGAGGTCGTAAGCGAGTGCCTTCTGAGCCGCGCGCTTTTCGGGTGCCACCCCGTGCTCCGCCTCAACCGCCGCCACTTCGCCCTGGGTCATCAGCGTCAGCCACTTGAGGTGCTGCACGACGAGCGTGTCATCGTCGTTGAGCCAGTACTGGTAGAAGTCGAACGGCGATGTCAGCTTGGGATCGAGGAAGACCGCGCCCTTCTCGCTCTTGCCCATCTTGCGGCCGTCCTTGGTCAGCAAAAGCGGTGAGCACAGGCCATATGCAGGCGGCTCATCGCCTTCCTCGCGGCCAACGACCTTCCGGATGAGCTCCAGGCCAGCGGTGATGTTGCCCCACTGGTCCGCGCCACCCATCTGCATCTCGACGCCGCGCGTGCGGAAGAGCTCGAGAAAGTCGGCCGACTGGAGGGTCATGTACGAGAACTCGGTGAATGACATGCCCGCTTGCAGTCGTTGCTGGACCGAGTCCTTGGCGAGCATGTAGGGCACCGAGAAGTGCTTGCCGATGTCGCGCAGGAAGTCAATCAGGGTGTACTCACCGAGCCACTCGATGTTGTTGACCATCTGCGCCTGGTTCGGCCCTGCGCGGAAGTCGACGAAATGCTCGAGTTGCGCACGGATGGCGGCCGAGTTGGCGGCAATCTGAGCGTCGTCGAGCAGGTTGCGCTCGCTCGACTTACCCGAGGGGTCGCCAATCATGCCGGTCCCGCCGCCGACGATCACGAACGGCGTGCCACCCGCGCGCTGAAGGTGGCCGAGCATCATCACCTGCAGCAGCTGACCCACGTGGAGTGACTTCGCTGAGGGGTCGAAGCCGATGTAGGCGCTGATTGGCCCGCGCGCGAGACGAGCTTCGACGCCCGTCGAGCGCTCGGCGATCAGGCCGCGCCACGCTAGCTCACGCAGAAGCGGAGATGTATCCGTAAGGCCTGACTCCATTACCTAATGCTAGAGTCTGGGAGCAGATGCAGAGTCGCGGGCCACGCCGGGCGGCGCGCCACGACGATCGCGTAGCCGGGCGCGGCAAGCGATCGAACAGCCGCCTCTACGTCGCCATTTCCATGGTCATCTTTGGCGGATTTGCGCTCGTCGGCCTGATCGGGCTGATCGGAACAGTCGGCCTTTTCGCCATTTACAGCCAGGGGCTGCCACCCACGAGCGACCTGGGCAACCTCCAGTTCCTGAGCGAATCGGTCGTGTATGACCGCACCGGAACCGTGGAGCTGGCCCGCTTCAACGCCGGCGAGCGGCGCGAGCCGGTCACGTTCGACGAAGTGCCGCCCATCCTGATCGATGCCACGACATCGACAGAGGACAAGTCGTTCTGGACCAACAGCGGGGTCGATCCCGTCGGGATCATGAGCGCGATGCTCGACACCATCCGCGGCCGCGAGCGCGGAGCGTCAACGATCACCCAGCAGCTCGTCCGCCAGCGATTGCTCGACCCTGACCTCGTGCGCGACCCGGGCCGCGTCATCGAACGCAAGATCAAGGAGATCATCCAGTCGGTGCGCGTCACCCAGGCGTATCCGGGCGAAGCAGGCAAGCAGCGCATCATCGAGGCCTACCTCAACCAGAACTACTACGGCAACGGCTCCTACGGTGTCATGTCGGCGGCGAAGGGCTACTTCGGCGTCGACTCGCTCAGCCAGTTGACGCTTGGCCAGGTCGCGCTTCTCGCGGCGCTGCCCAAGTCGCCCTCGACGTACGACTTGGTGCGCAACGCCGACGTCGCCGACGACTGGACGCTGTACGTGCCGCTCAATGAGAGCGTGCCGATCGTCTTCCGGCGCAACGAAATCCTGAGGAACATGGCAGAGGATCCCAGTCGTATGGTGCTGACCCAGGGTCAGTACACGCCTGAACAACTACTCGCCGCGACGCGGGAGCCGATCATCCTCGCGCCCCAGACCGCGCGGCCGGGTCAGCAGTGGCTGGCGCCTCATTTCGTCTGGGCGCTGCGCGACGAGCTTGCTGTGAAGCTGTGCGGACCCGACGCGGACACCTGCCCGCAGCTCGAGCAGGGCGGCCTGCGCATCACATCTTCGCTCGACTACAACCTGCAGAAGATCGCGGAGAAGTGGGTGACGGCCGGCGTGTTCCTGCCGCACGAGACGGACCCTGAGGCGTACGCCGCGCAGATCGGCGTGCCCTTCGAGCCGTGGATGAAGAAGCTCGAGAAGCTCCAGGTGAACAACGGCGCGATGATCGCGCTCGACTACCAGACGGGCGAAGTCCTGGCCTACGTCGGCAGCGCGGGCTATTACCGCGACGACAAAACGACGCCGCAGTTCCAGCCGCAGTTCGACGTGCTCGCCAACGGCTGGCGCCAGCCGGGCAGCGCGTTCAAGCCGTTCAAC
>JARXKQ010000092.1 GCA_030271555.1 Chloroflexota bacterium
GTCGAGCCCAAGATCCACGTCAACCCCACGGGGCGCTTCGTGATTGGCGGCCCCATGGGTGACGCGGGGCTGACCGGGCGCAAGATCATCGTCGACTCGTACGGCGGCATGGCCCGCCACGGCGGCGGCTGCTTCAGCGGCAAGGACCCGTCCAAGGTTGACCGCAGTGGCGCGTACGCCGCGCGCTGGGTGGCCAAGAACGTGGTCGCGGCCGGTCTCGCCGATCGTTTCGAGCTCGAGATCAGCTACGCGATCGGTGTTGCTCAGCCGGTGAGCGTCTCGATCGAGACGTTCGGCACCGGCAAGATCCCTGATGAGCGGATCCTTGGCTTGATTGGCCAACACTTCGATCTTCGCCCGGGCGCGATCATCGAGAACCTGGGCCTGCGCAAGCCCATCTACAAGCAGACCGCCTCTTACGGCCACTTTGGCCGGCCCGACCTCGAACTGCCGTGGGAGCGGACCGACCTCGCCGAGACCCTTGCCGCAGAGGCGGGACTGCGGATGCCAGAGCCGGTCGCGGCCGGCTAGGGAGTCGCGCCCAGGATCTGCTCGGCCGCGCTGAGCACGGGATCGCCGCCGTTCGCCCTCTCCTGGATCGTTGCCACCGTGACCGGCACGCGCAAGGTTGGCGCCACGCCCTTGCCCTCGATGTGCACGTTGCCTTGGGCATCCACCGCGCGGCCAATCGTGAACTGAACGGCGATGCCCTCGGGCATGATGAATTGCTCGACGCTGCCGCCGGCGCCCTCGGTTGAATACTGGCCCACGATGAACGCGCGATCCTCGAGCGTCATGTTGTACGAGAAGAACTCGCACGCGCTGGCGCAGCCGGGGCCGATCAAAACGGCCACCGTGCCCGCGTATTGCAGGTCGGCCGGCGGCGGGATCATCTCGTCGATGTCGGTCGGATCGGCATAGAAGGAGTCGCTCGTCGGGTCGTAGCGGGCGACGCTGCCGACCGGCACCTTGTGGTCGAAGAAATAGGCCGCCATCTGGTCGGCCAGCCAGCCTGAACCGCCACCGTTGTGGCGCATGTCGAGGATGACGCTGCCGATGCCGTTGTCCTTGAGGTACTTGATGGCGCGCTCCCAGAGCTGGATGGTCAGCACCTGGTTGTCGAAGAAGCTGTTGATCTGGATGTACCCGATCGCCGGGTTGGTGGGCAGCACCGCGAACTCGACCGGCAGAGCGAAATCGGGCTGACCGTAGAAGGTCGAGGAGTGACTGAACGAGTCGCGCTCCTGGACCACCGCGACGCTCGCCGTTTGCTGCGCCTCGCCGCTGTTGCGCCAGGTGACTTCCACGCTGCCCTTGGCCAGCGGGAAACGCAGCGCGTAGCGCAGCTGCTGGAGCTGCTTGTCCTCCTCGGTGGAGAAGGGCGAGGACCAGGGCACGGTCGCATCAACCTTGGCCTGTGTCGTCTGGCCGTCGAGCGCGAAGATCTCGGCGCCGAATTTCATGCCGGCCGTCTCAGCCGGCCCGCCCGGCGTGACGTAGTCGACGATGAACTTGCCGTCGTCGGTCTTGGTCATGGAGAAGCCCACGCCGCCGGCGATGGCATTGGCGAAGTCGTTGTTGAGGAGCGATTGATCGAAACCCACGTGCGTGTCGGGGATCGACCACAGGAAGTCGCGCAACGCGAGGGCGTAGGCGTGCGGATCGTGGGCTGAGTCAGCCGCGACGAAGGCCGGCCTGAACTGCGCTGCCTCAGCGTCCCAATCGATGTGCTTGAGCTCCGTCCACGCGTACTCGTGGCGGAACTTGTCGAGCATCGAGTCGAACGCCGCGGCGTAGGTCTGGTCCGAGAAATCGTCGAGCGCCGCGGATGCCGGCTCGATCAGGTCGATGTTCGGATTCGCTTCGCGAGAGACCGTGAACGGGGTCTGGTCCATGTCGACGACCGACCAGCCCAGGGCAAGCGCCATGAGCGGGTCATCGTCGGTAAAGAGCTTCTTGTCATCGCCGAAGCCGCTCGGGAACTGCTCGGTCGCGTCCGGCGCATACACGAGGTATTTGCCACCAGTGACCTCGAGGTACGAGTCAGCCGCGTCGCTTACGCGGGTCGAGGCATACGCGCTGGACCAGCCGCCGCCACCTTGGTCGCGCAGCTCGAGGTAGGGATCGCCCCAGGTGTTGGTCCAGTACGCGACCGCGAAGACCTCCACGCCCTGGTCGGTCTGCCCGTCGTGGTCGACGTCGTGCAGCGAGCCGTTGGGGTGGGCCGGCAAGGTCAGCGTGTAGTCGAACGGTGACGTGAAGAAGTCCGACGTGATCTGGCCGATGACTTGCGACGCCTCCGTGATCTCGAAGTTGCGGTCGCGCGTCACGAAGCCGCCCTGATCCTCCAGGATGATTTCCGGCTCGGCGACGCCCTCAGTGAAGAAGACGTTCGAGTAGTTCACCTGGCCGCTGACGACGCTTGGCTCGTCGCCGGTGATGGGGGCGGTTGGATTGGGCGACGAGCTCGCGCCGGGGGATCCACTTGAGGAGGGGGTTGGATTGCCGCTCGCCCCCGGCGTGGCCGTGGGATTGGGCGTGGCATTGGTGCACGCGGCGGCCAGAAGCAGCGCGGCAAAGACGGGTGAAATTCGGTTCAGCACGGCTCGTATGGTGGCACACGGCGGGCGGCGAGGCCCGCGCCCATAGAATTCACGCCACATGTACGCAGTCATCCTCGCTGGCGGCGGCGGCACGCGCCTCTGGCCGCTGAGCGACCCTTCCAACCCAAAGCCGTTCCTGCCGCTGTTCGACGACGGCAGCCTGCTTCAGAAGACGGTGCACCGACTGACCGCGGGTGGCGAGCTCGCGCTGTCGAGTTCCGATCTGACCGTCGTCACCGACCAGCGCTACGACGACCTCGTCCGCGAGCAATTGCCCTCTGCGGCAGTGCTGTCCGAGCCCTTTGGCCGTAATACTGCCGCGGCGATTGCGTACGCGGTGCTGGCGGTGGACCGCGATCCTGACGAGGTGATGGTGGTGTTGCCGGCGGACCACCTCGTGCACGAGGAGGCTCTTTTCCGCGGCGTTCTCGCCCACGCAGAGCAGGAGCTCGCGCGCGGCGCGTTCGGGATTGAATCGCCCATCGTCACCCTGGGCGCCCAGCCGACCGGACCTTCGATTCACTACGGCTACCTGGTGCCCGACCTCGCGCGGGAGGAGCAGCGCAACCTGCACGCCTATGCGCTGGCTGAATTCGCCGAGAAACCGGACGCGGACCGGGCGGCTGACCTGCTGCGGAATGGCGGCGTGGCGTGGAACGCGGGCATTTTCATGGCGCGCCGGCGCGCGTTTCGCGCCGCACTAACGGCCCACGCGCCCGAGCTCATGGCCGTGTTAGGTGCCGCGGTGTCGGGTGGAGGCGATCTAGCCGCGGCATATGAGCGGGTGACGCCCATCTCGATCGATTACGCGGTGATGGAGCCCGCTGCGGCCGCCGGGCAGGTAGTGATGGCCGCCATGGATGTTGGCTGGTCGGACGTTGGCACGTGGCGTGCGCTGCTCGACGCCCTTGTTGCACCTGACGCCGCCTATGACGGCTCGGCTCGGGTGGTGCCGGCCGGTGAGTCTGCGAGCCTCCAGGCGGATGATGTGGCAGTGATGCGCGACTCAGGCAACCGACTCGTGCTCGAGCGCGGGCCGGTCGAGCTTCAGTCAGCCCAGCCCATTGGCCTTCTGCCTGAAGCGCGGCCCTACTCCGCGGCGCTGCAGCAACTGCTGACGCGCGTCAACTCAGGCGCGGCGCAACGAGCGGAGGCACGCGCGTGAGCGCCGCACCCGCGCAGCCGCCGATCGTCTTTGGCACCGACGGCTGGCGCGCCCGGATCGGCGAGGACTACACGTACGAGAACGTCCGTCGCTGTGCCCAGGGCGTGGCCGAGTGGGCCAAGGCGGCGGGCACCACCGCGAAGGGAGTGGTCATCGCCTACGACCGCCGTTTCGCGAGCGAGTTCTTCGCCCAAGCCGCGGCCGAGGTGTTGCTCGCCTATGACATCCACGTCGCCATGTCCCAGACGGCCGTACCCACCCAGATGACGTCGTACGAGGTCGTCGAGCGCGGCGCCGCGTGCGGAATCATGATCACCGCGTCGCACAACCCATATCCCGACAACGGCTTCAAGGTGAAGTCACCCAGCGGCGCCGCGGCAAGCCCGGACATGCTGGCGGTCTTCGAGAAGACGATCCGCGACAACGCCGGCGCACTCCCGCCAACCCGCTCGTACGCCGAGGCGCTCGCCGCCGGCAAGGTGGAGATGTACGACCCGTACCCAGGCTACGTCGAATACACCAAGCGCTCGCTCGATCTTGATCGGCTCAAGGCAGCCGACATGCGCGTGCTGGTCGAGCCCATGTGGGGCGCTGGGGCAGGCTGGATCAGTCGGATGCTCGCGGGCGGCAAGATCCAGATCACGGAGATCCACCAGGAGCGCAACCCGTTCTTTGGCGGCGTCAATCCTGAGCCAATTGCGCCCAATATCAACGAGACCCTGGGCATCCTGGCGAAGGGTGGCTACGACCTGGGCCTGTTGCTCGACGGGGATGCCGATCGCGCCGGCGCGGCCGACGAGAAGGGCACGTTCATCCATCAGCTCGAGGTGATGGGGCTGCTGATGTACTACATGCTCGAACACCGCGGCCTGCGCCAGCCGGTCGTCTCGACGATCAACGAGACCTCGATGGTCGGGCGACTGGGCAAGCTGTACGACGTGCCCGTGTTAGAGACGCCGGTCGGCTTCAAGTACGTTGGCCCCAAGATGATCGAAACCGGCGCGATGATGGGCGGCGAGGAGTCGGGCGGCTACGGCTTTGGCATGCACCTGCCGGAGCGCGACGGCATCTACGCCGATCTGCTGCTGCTCGACCTGTTCATGCGCGAACGCGAGAAAGGCCGCTGGCCTGTCTCGGCGGCCGTGGCGCACCTGCACGAGATCGCCGGCGCCTCGTTCTACCTGCGCACTGACGTGCACGTGGACAAGGCCGTCTACCCGGCACTGAAGGACCGACTGCTGGTCGAGCTGCGCGCTGAGGCGCCGGCTGCGATCGCCGGCCAGAAGGTCGTGCGCACTGATGCGTTGTCGACCGGCGACGGCTTCAAGTTCTGGACCGAAGACGGCTCGTGGCTGCTCGTCCGGTTCAGCGGCACGGAGCCGCTGGTGCGCGTCTACGCCGAGGCGACGAGCGCTGCGATGCGCGATGAGATGCTCGACCAGGGCGCGCGCCTGGTGCGCGGCGATGGGCGCTGAAGGGGTGAGCCCGGAGATGGGGCGTGACCTGGACGACGTCGCCGCGATCAAGCGGCGCGACCCGGGCGCGATGCTCGCCAAGATCGGTCGGTTCGCCGACCAGATGGAAGCGGCGTGGGGCCTGAGCCGCGCGTTGGTCATACCCGAGCAGCATCGGCAGGCCAGCGCGGTGGCGATCCTGGGGATGGGCGGCTCAGCAGTGTGCGGCGATCTGGTCCGTGCCATCTTTGGCGATCGCCTGACCGTGCCCATCGTGTCGGTCCGCGACTACGAGCTGCCGGCATGGGTGGGCGGCACGACCCTCGTCGTGGCCGTATCGCACAGCGGCGCGACCGAAGAGACACTCACCGCTCTCGCGACTGCCCTGGAGCGACGATGTCCGG
>JARXKQ010000093.1 GCA_030271555.1 Chloroflexota bacterium
CACGCCGACTTCCTGCACAACGAAGTCCCAGGCATCACGATCCCCGACGAGGTGCGGGCGGCGATGCACGCCGCCGGCGAGCGCGGCGCCGAGGTCGGCCTCGAAATGGCTCATCGGCTGCTGGAGTCGCTCGCGCCGCTTGTTCACGGCACGTACATCATGCCCAGCTTCGGCCGCTACGAACTGGCCGCAGAACTGGTTCGGCGCATAAGGGCCGACAATCGCATTGCCACCAGCCTCGCCCCTGCCGTCACCAGCCCGAGGAGCCACGCATGACCCGGTCGCGCCCCGCCGTCTATCTCCGCGCCGCCCTGGCCGCTGGCTGGTTGTTGGCCGTTGGCGGTGGCGCGGTCTTCGCGGCCAATCCCCCGCTGGCCGGCCCACCCTTTCCCGCACCGGTAATCGACCAGGTCGTCTACGACTACGCCGACATTCTCTCGCCGGCGACCGAGGCGCGGGCCACCCAGATCATCACCGACATCGAGCACCGTACCGGAGCTGAGATCGTCGTCTACACCCAGTACAACCCGGGTTCCGATGAGGACTCGACGCAGGCGGATGCCATCGCGCTGATCGACCAATGGGGCGTCGGCCGCAAGGGCTTCGATGACGGCATGGCGATCATGTGGAACACCAACCGCCTCGAGTGCCTGCCGGGTGTCTCGGGCAACGGCCAGGTCCAGCTCTATGCCGCGCCCGGCTACCGCGCGGCGTATCTGTCGAACGACGAACGCCAAAAGATCTTTGACAACGACATGGTGCCGTTCCTGAAGCAGTGCGACGAGGACAGCGCGCTGCTCGCGGCGCTCGACAAGATCGACGCCGCCGCCACTCCGGAGCATGCCCAGAGCCTCGAGCGGGCGCGCATCATCGATGCCGCGGTCGGACTCCTGGTCGGGCCCGGCGTCTTCCTGCTGTTCGTCGGCTGGGCCGCAGTCGCGTGGCTGCGCTTCGGCAAGGATCCGGTCTATCTCGACGACCCGTCGGTGCTGATGCCGGCGCCGCCGCCCGACCTGACCGCCGCGTCCGGCGCGGTCATCTGGGAGGGCCGCTCGACTCGCCGCGCGCTGACGACGGCGATGCTCGATCTCGCAAGTCGCGGTGAGCTCAGCTTCAAGCCTGAGGGCGGGTTGCTGGGGCTGCGCAGCAAGGCGGGTATCCAGATCAACGACAGCTATTCAGCCGACGACGCGAGCATCGCGCGTAACCGGCGCAAGCCGCTGTCATACGCCGAGCAGTACGCGCTCGAGCGCTTGCGCGGCATCGCCTCGCCGCTCACTGGCAACTACATCGACTCGTCCGACCTGCTCAAGTTCGGCAAGTACGTGAGCGGCTTCGACAACCAGATCGAGGGTCACGTCGTGGGCAAGGGTTGGTTCCGCGAGGCGCCGGCCAAGGCCGTCTCACGCTGGGCGTCGCGCGCGATCCTGGTCCTGATCCTGGGCTTCGTCGCGTTCATCATCGCGGTGAACATCCCCAGCGGCGGCCTGGTATTTGCGTCTGTGTGCTGGATGGCTGCCGCCGGCGTTGTGCTCTTCATCGCGCGGGCGATGCCGGCGCGGACGATGGCGGGCGCCATGATCTACGCCATGCTCGCGGCCTATCGCCGAACCATGGAAAACACCATGGCCCAGGCGCGGTCGATGAACACCGTGGTCGAGCAGCCCTCGCTCGCTTGGATGGAAACACCCGACCAGGCCGTCGCCTGGGGCGTCGCCTTGGGCCTGCAGCACGACGTTGAGGCGGTCCTGGGCCGAAGTGCCGAGGACGAGCAAGCCGGCGTATCGACCTACCACCCGTGGCTACCGGCTTGGTATGCCTCCGGTCTCGGCAGTGGCGGCTCGGCCGGGCCGGGCGGCATCGCCCCCGGGCTGTTCTCCTCGTCGGCCATCCCCAACTTCGGCGGCATGATGGCTGCCCTGTCATCGATCGGTAACTCGCCCTCGTCGTCAGGCTCCGGCGGTGGATCGGGCGGCTTCAGCGGCGGTAGCAGTGGCGGTGGTGGCGGCGGCGCCGGCGGCGGCTACTGAGGGTTCGACCGGCTCCCCGATAAACTCACTCGCATATGGGAGCCACCGAAACCATGGATCAGTTCTTCGAGCTGATCAACGCCGGTCAACGAGATGACGCACTGAAGCTCATGGACGAGCGGGTTGAGATGCGCGTCCACGTTGGTGAAAACGTCCGGACGCTGCGCGGCGTCGAACAGGTGGGTGGCTGGTTTCTGCGGGCCGACAAGGGCATGCGCATGATCCCTGCCAATGAGCGCGACAGTGGCGCGAACATCGAGATCGACCTGATGGTCATGCGCCCGGGCGTGCAATCGCAACATCTCGATGCGACCTTCCGGGTCGAGGTCGGCAAGATCGTCGCGATCAACCTCGCGCCGCGCTGACCCGGCGCGGGTCGCGCGCCCTAAGTGCTGAGAGGCGTTGGGGTTGGTACGGGCTGCGGGATGGTGATCACCTGGCCCACCTCGATGTGGTTGGGATCGGTGATCTGCGGGTTCGCATCGAGCAGCTCTCGCAGCGTGATGCCAAAGCGATGGGCGATCTGCGTCAGTGAGTTGTCGCTGGCCTTGATGCGATAGAGCCGCGGCGTAGCCTCGGGGGTCGGCGTCACCTCGGCAGTGGGCACAGCCGTGATCTGCGCTGTGGCGGTCGCAACGGGTGGCAGCGACGGCGACAGCAGGCCGGTCGGAACCGCGGTCGAGAACGTCGGGGTCGCGGTGGCGGCAGGACCCTTACCCGCGAGCAGCCCCGGCAGGAAGATGACGCCCAGCACACCCACGGCCAGGATCGCGACCACCGCAATTGCCGTGATCATCCCGCCAAAGCGATCGCCGCCGCCATCGTCGCCGCCGGACCCGTCACGAGCGCGGTGCTCGGATACTTCGGCGCCGTAGCGATCGGTGATCTCCCACGACGGGACGAGGTCTTCGCGCGTGACCGTTTCCTTGTAGGGCAAATCGGGGCGCGACGCGCGCGGCCGCTGCGATACGGGCCGCTCGGTCCGGCCGGCCAGGAAGCTCGGCATGGGCGGTTCATCCGAAGCGTCCGAAGAGTCGGCCAGCCGGGCAGACGACGATGACCAGGCGCTGGGCGGGTCCGGCTCATCCTGCATGAACGGCATGGCTGGCACGGTTGGCACGGCCGGCGGGGCGGGTATATCGTCCGCGGCCGCATCGAAGGCGGGCATCTGGCTGGGCGCATCCGGCGCCACCGGCGGTGCAAACGCATCTGCGGGCCATGCCTCGCCCGGCAGCGGCACGACCAGGGGCACATCGGGCGGCAGCACCGGCTGAGCCGACGCGCGGGGCGGCTGATCGACCGACGGTTGATCGGCCTTGGCGCGGCCCTCGTAACCCTGTGGGACGGGCACGGGTCGCGCGGCGGCGCGCATCGCCCAACCCTGGAAGATTGGGCACGCCGCAAAGTCGGCGCTGAGGCAGTAGCGCTCCTGGTGGGCTATCGCCCGCGGTTGGGGGGTCGGCTCAGCGTAGCAGCGGTGGCGGTAATCGGGCTTGTCGGAGCGCCGATCGCGGTCAAGCTCGAGAGCGATGAACGGGCATGCCTGCGGGGCCTCCCCGAACAGCTCTCCCCTCTGAGTCATGTGCGTCAGATATTACGGGGCGGGCTCAGGCCGCGACGGGTACCTCAGCGTCATCGAGGGCGCCTTCCAGCGCTTCATCGGCGGACAGCTGCTGCTTCTCCGGCCCGGCGTGGATAACCATGCCGGCACCAACGGTGTCGTACGTCGCCTCATCGATCAGGATGAAACCGCCGGTCGTGCGCGACAGGTCGTACGGATCGAGCAGCAGCGGCGCACTCATGCGCAGGTGGATTCGGCCGATGTCGTTGAGGCCCAGCTGGTCGGCCGTTTGATCGCGGTGGAGCGTGTTGACATCGATCCGGTAGCGCAGGTCGTCGACGACCGCTTTGACCGTCTTGGTGGTGTGCTTGAGCATGTACCGACCACCCGGCCGCAGTGGAGCGTCGGCCATCCAGCACATCATCGCGTCCAGCTCGTTGGCCACGGTGGGCTGGTTGTGCGGCCGGCAAATCATGTCGCCACGACTGATGTCGATCTCGTCTTCGAGCAGCATCGACACGCTGTGTGGCGGGCCGGCGGCTTCAAGCTCGCCGTCCATCGTCTCAATGCGTTTGATCCGCGTGGTCTTGCCGCTGGGCAGGATCGTGACCTGGTCGCCTTTGCGGAAGACGCCCGAGGCGATCTGGCCGGCGTAGCCACGGTAATCGTGATGGGCGTCAGTCTGGGGACGGATGATCCACTGCACCGGGAAACGGGCATCGATCAGGTTGCGGTCAGAGCCGATGTACACGTTTTCGAGGTGGTAGAGCAGCGACGGGCCCTGGTACCAGGGCATGGCCACCGAGCGGGTGACGACGTTGTCGCCATGCAGCGCTGACAGTGGGATGAATTGGATGTCGTGCACGTCAAGCTTCTGCGCCCAGGCGCTGAAGTCGTCGCGGATCGCGTTGAAGGTCTCCTCGGAATAGCCGACGAGGTCCATCTTGTTGACCGCGACGACAAGGTGGGGGATGCCCAGCAAGGTCGCGATGAACGCATGGCGATGCGACTGCTCGAGGACGCCCTTACGGGCATCGATGAGCACGATGGCAAGATCTGCCGTCGATGCGCCGGTGACCATGTTGCGCGTGTACTGAACGTGACCGGGCGTGTCGGCGATGATGAATTTGCGCCGGGGCGTGGCGAAGTAGCGGTAGGCGACATCGATTGTGATGCCCTGCTCGCGCTCGGCACGCAGGCCGTCAGTTAGCAGCGCCAGGTCGACTTGCTGATAGCCGCGTCGTCGGCTGGTCCGCTCGATCGCGGCCAGTTGGTCTTCGAAGATGCCCTTTGAGTCGTACAGCAGGCGACCGATCAGGGTCGACTTGCCGTCGTCGACCGAACCCGCGGTGGAAAACCTGAGCAGATCCATTAAAAGTACCCCTCGCGCTTGCGGTCTTCCATCGCCGTCTCGCTGAACGCGTCGTCGGCGCGAGTGGCGCCGCGCTCAGTGATGCGCGCGGCCGCAACCTCAAGGATGATTTCGTGGACGTTGGCCGCAGGCGAGTCGACCGCGCCGGTGCAGGTCATGTCACCCACTGTCCGGTAGCGGACGGTCATGTGCTGGACCTCTTCGTCGTCGCGGTTGGGCAGGAACTCGCTCGTCGAGAGCCACATGCCGTCGCGCCGGAAAACGTCGCGCTGGTGGGCGAAGTAGATCGACGGAACCTCGGTCTCTTCACGCTCGATGTACTGCCACACGTCCATCTCGGTCCAGTTCGAGATGGGGAAGACGCGCATGTGCTGGCCCTTGCGGATCCTGCCGTTGTAGAGGCTCCACAGCTCGGGCCGCTGGGCCTTGGGCTCCCACTGACCGAACTCGTCGCGCAACGAGAACACGCGCTCCTTGGCGCGCGCCTTTTCCTCGTCGCGCCGCGCGCCACCGAACACGGCGTCGAACTGGTGCTCCAGGATCGCGTCGAGCAGGGTCGTCGTCTGCAACCGGTTGCGCGACGGATTGCCCGGCTCTTCCTTCACGCGGCCCTTGTTGATCGACTCCTGG
>JARXKQ010000094.1:0-4194 GCA_030271555.1 Chloroflexota bacterium
GGCGCCCGCCCTCAGCGACTGACGCCTGTCCCCCCATCCGGACCGAAACCGGCCCCGTCCCCTCGTCCGTGCGATTCCTCGTCCCGGCCTACCTTCTTTGCCGCGCAAACGTGCGAATTTCTGTGCGGCTGCGTCCCCTGAGGGCCATTTCCTGGCCGAATCAGCCAGACTCGCCCGAGCCAGGTTCGATTTCGCGCACGCTTGAGAGGAACCACAACCCTCGAAGCGGCCCGTCCGGCTTCGCCAGCCAACGCCTGACCTCGCGGTTCCTGCCGGGGAACGCCGTCTCGAGCGTGGCGCTGTGCCGCTGGGCGACACGTCGCGCTGTTGCATCCTCGGGGAAGACGAGAAGGGCCCCGACCGTTCGCGGAGACCAGCCGAAGCGCCTGGTCGCGATCGTTGGCGCGAGACGGATCTTCGTGTCGAGAGCGCGGAGCGTCTCCTCGATGGATCCCCAGGCGCTTTTCGCCTCGCCGACGACCACCGCTAGGTCCGCCTTGCGCCCACCCAACACATCGATCGACCCACGCTCGCCCCACTCGTTGAACGTAACCTCGGCTTCCGCTGACCATCCGTAACGTGTCAACTCCCGGATCGACGCCTCGACAACGGCCGCGTGCTCACTGTCGATAAGGCGATCAAGCGAAGCGCCGTTCCACCACGCCGTGACGCGGATGTTTGCGCCCAGCGTGCGGAAGTGGCTCCTGATGTCGTCGAGCTGGAGTCGGCCGGCGCGACCTGACTCAAGTAGGTGCTGGATATGGCGCGACTTTCCCTCGCCCGCCAACTCCTGTTGCGTCAGCCCTTGTCTGCGCCGCAGCGCGCGGCTTGCGCGGGCCAGCCTTTCGTCGTCGCGTGGCATCCGCCCATGATCGAAACGGCGCCTTACCGCGCAGTTTTGTATCCGCGCTAGCCTTCGCGCTCATGCGGCCGCGCGACGTCGTTCTCCTTGTCGCGGTTGCGGCCGTCTGGGGCTTCAACTTCGTGCCCATCCGCTGGGCGCTGGACGCGGTGCCGCCGTTCGCGCTGGCCGCGACGCGTTTCTTCCTCGCGAGCGTGGCCATGGTCTTGTTCGTCCGGCGGCCCGCGGCGCCAATTCGGCTGGTCGTCGCCTATGGGCTGTTGATCGGAGTCGGTCAGTTCGGGCTCCTCTTCCTCGCCATCTCACTGGGGATGACGGCCGGCCTGGCCTCGATCCTGGCGCAGCTCCAGGTGTTCTTCACGATTGGGCTAGCGGCGTGGTTTCTGGGCGATCGGGGATCGCTGGGGCAGCTCGCGGGGGCGGTGCTGGCTGGGGCCGGCATCGTGCTGCTCATCGGGGAGCGGCTCGACCAGGGCGCCAGCGCGCCGCTGGTGCCGCTCTTGCTGGTGATCGCGGCCGCGGGACTGTGGGGCGCGGCGAACGTGGTTGCGCGCCACGTCGGCCGGACCTACCACGTCGACGGCTTCTCGCTCGTTGTGTGGTCGAGTCTCGCATCGCCGATTCCGCTGGCGCTGATGTCCTATTTCCTGGAAGGCGGCCTCGCGCCCCTGGGCAAGCTGGCGAACGCGGGCTGGCTCGCGTGGGGGAGCATCGTGTTCATCGTGATCGGCGCCACGCTGTGGGGCTTCGCGACGTGGAACCAGATGCTGCGGCGCTACACGGCCGCGGCGGTCACCCCGTTCGCGCTACTCGTCCCCATCGCGGGGATCGCGAGCGCGGCGCTGCTCCTGGGGGAGCGGTTCACGGTGCCGGAGCTGATCGCCGGCTTGACCATCCTCGCGGGGCTCGCGGTCGCCGTCTGGCCGCGCCGGAGCGTGACCGCGTCAGTAGAGCTGCCCGCTCCCATGGACTAGCCACCAAGCGCTTGGTACACTGCCCGTATGCTTAGCGCCAAGGTCAGCACCAAGCACCAGATATCGATACCAAGCGAGGCTCGCAAGAAGCTGGGCATTGAACCCGGCGACCGCCTTGCCGTCGAAGTCACTGCCGAAGCCATGATCCTGCGGCGCCGCCCGGCAAAGCCGTCGGATCGGCTCCGTGGGCTGGGCAAAGAGGTCTGGAAGGGCGTCGACCCGGTCGACTACGTGCGCGGGCTTCGGGACGAATCCGACCGGATCCGGTGAGCCACCCACTTCTCAAGCGCCATCGCCGCGTGGCAATCGACAGCAACGTTCTGATCTATCTGCTCGAGGGGGAGGCCGACCTCGGCGACAAGTGTGCCGCGCTCCTTGATGCCTTGGCGGCGGCGGAAGGCGAAGGCGCTCTGGCCACGATCGCGCTGGCCGAGATCTGTGGGCACCCAGCGCGCGAGGGCAACCTGGCCCTGGTCGACCGCTACGCCGACGAGCTCACGTCGCTGGAAAACGTGGCGATAGTTCCGGTCAGCGCAACAGTCGCGGTCGAGGCCGCGGTCATTCGTGGCGCAACGTCGCTATCACTGGCCGATGCTATTCACCTTGCCTGCGCCCGCGAGGCAGGCGCGACGGCCTTCGTCACGAACGACCGGCGGATCAAGCCAATTCGCGGGCTGGAGGTTGTGTACCTGGCCGACCTTTAGGGACTAGCCCTTCTCGGTCACGTGCATGAGGTCGATCGTCCGCACCTGGCGGCTGCCGCCGCCATCGACGCGCACCAGCGCTGACGGGATCGCCCCGGCGCTCAGGCGCTCGATCACGCCCATCTTGCCGGCGTACATGCCGTTCGAGTCGATGCGCACCCGGTCGCCCACCTTCAGGCCCTGCTTGCCGGCAGTCGCGGTCAGGTTGATCTTGGCGAGGTTGGGTCGCTCGATCGTGTCTTCGGACACGTGCGGCGGCAGGCGCCGCTGGCCCACCTTGCTGAGCGAGACGTTGTTCCTGCGCTTTGGCACTAGATCGTCACCTAATAGCGCTTCTTGGCTCGGCTGGGATCAACCTTGGGCTTGGGCTCCCTGCCCGGCCGCGGCGGATTGGGCAGCGTGCCCTTGGCCATGTCGGGCGGTGGCTGGAGGGGGCCGCGCGCTCGCGCCTGGGCGACGGCGGCGTCGAACTCCTTGGCTCGGGCTGCCGGCACGCTCGCTTGCCACGCCCCCTGGATGCGTACTACGTCCTCGTTCTGCCGCTTGCGTCGGGCGCGGCCCGCTTTCGATTGAGTCCTCATGTGCCAAGTATGGCGGTAACCTGTGGTTCGTGACCAGCGTGGCGCCATGACACACGAATACACGCTGCTGCTGGGCGGGGACGTGCGTCCCGGCGGGGGAGCGCCCAACGCGTCGGCGATTGCCTGGGCCCATGACACGGTGCTGATGATCGGCACTGACGACTCTGTTCGCGCCATATCGCGCGGCGATTCGCACATGGTCGACATTCGCGGCTTGGCCGTGGTCCCGCTGGGCGAGAGCCTGGAGGTGGGTGGCCCGGCGGACCTCAAGGTGCTCGACGCTGATTCAGGCACGGTCGCGGTGGTGCGCGGCGGTCACGTGGTGGAGGGCGCATTCCCCGCGGATCTGCGGGCCTAGGGCGCTGCGACGGCGACTCCGTGGCGGCGCATGCCTTCGTCGAACGTGTAGAGCGGCAAGGCGTGTGCCGAATTGGCCTGCGCGGCGATCAGTGCGTCAGCGATTGGCCCGCTCGCCATGGATCGGGCACCGGCGAGTGCAGCCAATGCGTCGCTATTCGACAAACCGATCAAACGGACGTTTTCGCGCGTCAGCAGCTCGATGAGTACGTCAAGGATCGCCACGCGAGCGAGGCCGTAGACGGTACGGAGAACGTGCGCCGTTTCCAGAAACGCCACGAGCGGAAGACCGACCTCCTTATCAGCCTCGATTAGGGCGGTTGCCCGACGCGCTTGGTCCGGGGGCGAGCCAACGAGGTAGCGAACGACGACCGACGTGTCGAGCGCGATCACGCTGACCGGTCGGGATCAGGAAGGTCCTCAGCCGCATCCCGTATCGCGGACCACGATTCATCCGGAGGCCAACGCTTGACTTTGTCGCGCAGCACGCCCGCCAACGACCGCCGATGGCGGGCCGGCACGAATTCGATTACGACGCGGCCGCCCTCCACGCGCTGGATCGCCTGGTCGCCGGCGTACACGCCGAGTTCTTCTCTGATTCGCTTCTCGATAGTGACCTGGCCGCGCTCACCGACCCTGTTGGCCATACCTACTCCAGCGACAAATACATACGCGATAGACTGAGTATGACTAAGCGGCAGGCCGGGAGTCAAGGG
>JARXKQ010000094.1:4294-5570 GCA_030271555.1 Chloroflexota bacterium
CAAATACATACGCGATAGACTGAGTATGACTAAGCGGCAGGCCGGGAGTCAAGGGCTCGTCAGCGGCGTCGTCAGTCACGGTCGGCCGGGAGGATGGAGAAGGCGCCGCCGGCGAGGGGAGCGATGGCCCTAAATGCGCGCTCGTCGAACGACAGGATCCGATTGGTCCGATAGCGGTCCGCCAGCACAACCAGGGAAGCGTCCGCCAAGCCAATCCGAAGTGCGCGATGGCGGTCGGCGATTGATCGAGCCAGGCCGATTTCGTCGCGCGACAGGCACTCCACACCGAATGTGCCCGTCGCCAGGTCCTCGAGGAAGGCCAGTTCGACCTCGACGCCGAGGCGATCCAGGATCAGGTAGTCGGCCTCGGCAACTGCGAGCTCGGTCGTGATTATGTCGCCGCGCTCCGTGCGCAGCACCTCTGCGACCGCCGCGTGACGTGGCTCGTCTGCGTCGGCCTGCGCATAGAGCGCCCCCGCGTCGACGATGAGGGTGCTCACTTCTGGCCCATCGCCTTGTCGTGCAGCTTGCCGGAATCCCACCGGGCGACCGGCTCCCCACCGCCGCGGCCCTTACCAAGGCTGCGAAACGCACGCGGCTTATGCCCGGCCTCGGCGATCACGCGCCGAATGCCATCTCGGATGAGCTCAGCCTGGGGCTTGCCCTCGCGCACAGCCAAGCGCCGGAGGTCGCCGGCCTCTTCTGCCGTGAGGTAGACGGACGTCTTCTTCATTACCCTACGTAGGGTACCACCCCACAGGCTTACTGATCGCGTGCCTTCGTTGCCTTGCCGAGCATGTCGCGCGACCGGAGTGACGCGTGGCTCGCGAAGTACATCTGCTTGCGATCGGCCGGCGCCATCGGGGCGGCCACCCGATGCGACTCTTCCTCGAGCAGGACAACCAGCTCGCGCAGCGCCGCGTCGCGCCCGGCGTATGAGCGGATGCGCTTGGCGACTGCCGCGAGCGCGGCCTGGGCAGCGGGGAAGTTGCCCAGCCGGTTGAGCTGGCTGGCCTCGAGTCGGGCGCGGGAAGCGAAGACAAGTCCGACTGCCCGGTCCACCTCCGTGTCGCGCTCCTGCTTGTCGTTGGCGAAGTCGTCGGCGTAGTCCCAGGTCAGCGAGGCGGACGCATCGTCCGCGTCGGCACCGTTCGCCGCCACCGAGAGGACCGCGCCGGTCATCCGGCCGATCTCGCCCAGCGGGAAGTTGAGTCGCAGCACGATCTGGACCTCCTGCTGAGCCACGAGCGAGCCCACGAGTACGGCCGTCCGACCG
>JARXKQ010000095.1 GCA_030271555.1 Chloroflexota bacterium
CGCCGCTCAACGCCCGACCCAGGGTCGCCGCATCGGGCGTGGCACTGCCCAGGATGACCGGCACATTGGCCAGCCGGCCCAGCTCGACCGCAAGGTCGCGCGCCTGGTAGCGGGGCGTCCGGTCGGACTTGTACGCCGGGTCGTGCTCCTCGTCGACGACGATCATGCCCGGATCGGCCAGCGGTGCCAGGACGGCAATGCGCGTCCCAACCACCACCCTGACTTCGCCCGACCGGATGCGGCGCCACTCGTCGGCGCGCTCGCCATCGCTCAGGGCGGAATGCAATAGCGCGACGTCCTCACCCAGATCGTGGCGCAGCCGATCGAGCAGCGGCACGGCGAGCGCGATCTCGGGCACCAGCACGAGCGCCCCCTTGCCCTGTGCGCGCGCCGCCGCGATAGCGGCGGCGTAGACCGCGCTCTTGCCGCTGGCCGTTGTGCCCTCGAGTAGCAGCGTCGCGTGGCGTCCGGCGTCAATGTGCTCGCGGACCTTGTCCACCACCGCCCGTTGGGAGGCAGTCAGCTCCCCGTCCCCGGGCAGCGTGCCGCGCGTCCCCGCCGGCCGGTTCGCAAGAGGCAGCCGTTCTACCCGTGCAGTGTCGAGCTCAACCAGGCCGCGCTTCAACAGGCCGGGCACGGCGCTGCCGCCGTGACGCTCTGCCAGCCGGGCGGCGCTGACCGGTCCATCGCTCTCGCGCAGCTCGGCCAGCAGCGCGCGTTGCCGCGGCCCCAGGCCCGGCGTGTCGACTGCCTGCTGACCCGCGTCGGTCAAAGAGACGCGCCGCTCAACCTTGTCGCGCGTCCGGGCGGGCACGATGGACCATTCGGTGACCGGCCCGCCGTCGCCCTCTGTCTCGTGGATGACGCGCTCGACGCGCTCCAGCGCGCCAGGCGCGAGCATCTGCCGAATCACCAGCGCCGGCGGCGCGAGGTAGTGCCGACAGATGTGCTGCGCCAGCGCGACCTGCAACGGTGGCAGGAGCGGTCCGTCTGAGCGAACCCGCGCGAGGATGGGCTTAGTCGGTCGGTCGGGACCAACCTCGCTCGATTCCATGACGATCCCCAACGCCCGCCGTCGGCCGTACTCGACCAGCACCGCTTCGCCGGGTACGACGTCGGCCAGGGAGGCGGGCAGGTGATACGTGAACGTCTGGCCGCCCGCCGGTCCCGCAGCGTCGACGGCGACTTCTACATAGCGCGCGCTCCCGCTGTTATCCGCCGAAGGCTCCGATCTTCAGCAGGTACCGGTGCACTGCGTCAGCGCAGGTGTCGGGCATGCCCAGCCGGGTGTCGACCACCAGGTCGTAGACGGGCTTGCCCTTGTCGTCGGTCAGGCCGGGGTCGAAGACCTTCTTGTCATCGATGTCAGGGTGCACGGCCTTCCACAGCGCCAGGTCACGCGCCTCGCGCTCACGTTCGCCATCGCGCAGGTCCTCGAGCGTCACCCTGGTGTTGGGATCGTCGCGCCGCACCTTGCGCAGCTGGCGCTCCATGCGCACGTGTTCGGGCGCCCAGAACAGAACGGCGATGATCGGCAGATCGGGTTGCACTTCGCGCTCTTTGCTCGCGAGCCACGCCGCCAGCCGCGCCTCGAGGATGAACGGGTCGCCCACGGTCGCCGCGCGGATCAGATGCGACTGGGTCGCGTCGATCTCGCGGTCCAGCTGCTCGGGCCGGTCGACGAACTTGGAAGTGTCGATCCCGGTGAGCTTGCGGAATTCCTCGCCGATCTTGATTCTGCGGATCCCGTAGCGCGTGGCGAGTAAGTCGGCCGTCGTCGTCTTGCCGGTGCGCGATGGACCCGAGATCAGGATCGAGCGGTCGGGCTTCAATGCTTGGGACTCCTCAGTTCATCCAGGACGCTCGCCAATTCTGGCGGGAGCGGCGCCTCGGCGCGAATGAGCCGCTCGCCTGTGACGGCCGCGAACTCGATCCGCCACGAATGAAGGAAGAGCCGCGTCAGTCCTTCCGGTCCGCGGCGGGCAGCGCCCGTGGCGTACACCGGATCGCCCGCGACCGGGTGGCCGATCGATGCGAGATGGACGCGGATCTGATGCGTCCGGCCGGTCATGAGATCGACCTCGAGCAGCGTCCAGCCCGGGAATCGCTCGCGCACCCTGTAGCCGGTTACCGACGGCCGGCCGCCGGGCAGCACCGCCATCCGGCTGAACTGACGCGGGTCGCGGCCGATGGGCGCCTCGATGCGACCGACCTCGGCCACGGTCGCGCCGTAGACCAGCGCGAGATAGGTCTTCTTCACGCGCCGCGCCTTGAGCTGCGCCATCAATGCTGCCTGGGCGGGGTCGTTCCGGGCCACGACGATCAGGCCGCTCGTGTCGCGATCGAGCCGATGGACAATGCCCGGCCTATCCGCACCAGCCACGCCGCCGTATTCGCTCGCGGGCGCGCGTCCGAGGAGCGCGTTGACGAGCGTCCCGCCCGTGCGGCCCGGCGATGGGTGCGTCACCAGCCCCGCCGGCTTGTCGACGATCAGCACGTCGGCGTCTTCGTAGACCACGGTGAGCGGGACGTCCTCGGCCTCGATGGTGGCTGTTGGTCGATCGGGCAGGTCGAGCTCGAGCGCCGCGCCTGGCGCGAATACGTCCTTGCTCTTGATGCGCTTCCCGGCTTCAGTGACGCGGCCCTCCTCGATCAGCCGCTGGACATACGAGCGCGACAGGCCCACTGCGTCAGCCACGACGCGATCAGCTCTCAGGGGGGCGCCTTGCGGGACGCTCACTGTCACCCGCTCGCCCATCAGACCGCGTTCCTGTCCCGCAGCCGCGCGGCAATGCGCTCGCCGAATACGCCGATCACGATGAACAACAGCAGCGAGGTGCTGATCGCCGAGTCGGCGACGTTGAAGGTGTAGAAGCGCCAGTTGCCGATGCCCATGTCGACGAAATCGATGACCCCGCCCAGGCGGACGCGGTCGATGAAGTTGCCGACGGCGCCACCCAGCAGCAAGCCCAGCGCAAGCGCCAGCGGCCACGCACTGCGCGACCCTTCGCGCCACTGGTAGACGACGATCAGCCCGATCACCACGGTTGAGGTCACGGCAAGGATCGCCGCCGTATTACCGAAGAGGCCGAAGATGCCGCCGGTGTTGTATGCCTTGGCAATGCGCACGAACTCGCCCAGGACCGGTGTCGGCGCGGGGAAGCTCGGCGTGGGGTGAACCGGCGCCACCGCGAAGTTGGCGTCGATCCAGAGCTTGCTCAGCTGATCGGCAATGACAACGACTATGGCGACCGCAGCAAAGAGGAACCAGCGGCCGCGCTTTGTTGACGGGCCCGTCAAGCCGGCGACTCCGACCTTCGAATGGCGAGCGCAACTTCACCGCCGCTGATCTGCTGAGTGGCGCTGAGCGCATCTGGGGGCGGATCGTCGTGGCGGATGCCGCTCACGAGGGCGTCGGCCAGGAGGCGTGCCTCGTACGGTCGCAAGGGCGCTAGGACCGCCGGTGGCGCCGCGAGCCACAGATCGATCGTGTCGTCGAGCTCGAGGCCGGCCTGCTTGCGCAGTTCCTGCACGGCGCGCACCAGCTCGCGCGCGTCGCCCTCAGCACGGAGCGCGTCGTCTATCTCGGTATCGATGACGACAACGAGCCCCTCATCGTGGGCGACCGCCGTTCCCGGACGCGGCGTGGCCAGGATCTCGACCTCATCGTGGGCGAGCTCGATGCCGGCCAGCTTCACTCCGCCGGTCGCGAGGTACTCAACATCATTGGCGCGAGCGGCCGCCATGACCGCCGGAATCTGGCTACCCAGGCGTTTGCCGATCTTGGGCAGCAGCGGCTTGACGCGCCGCTCGACCAATTCGGACTGGTCGCCGATCACCGTTACCTTCTTGACGTTCGTCTCATCGGCTAGCAGCTCGAGCAGATCCGCTTCGTCCTGCGGTCGATCAGGCGCCAGCCGTCCGCCGGGGATCGCCAGCCACATCTGGCGCAGCGGCTGACGCAGCCGCAGCTCGGCTTGGCCGCGCAACGTTCGACTCAGCTCGACCGCGCGGCGCAGCGTGGCCATCGACGCTTCCAGCGACGCATCCATATGCGGCTTCATCTCGTCCGCGACCCACGCGGTCAGATGGACGCTGTTCGGTAGTGCCGGCGCGGTCGCCACGACCAGATTCTGGTACATCGCCTCAGACAGGAACGGCAGCATGGGCGCCAGGACGCGGCTGGTCGCGGTGAGTGCCGCGTGGAGCGTCGCGAAGGCCGCGTCCCGCTCGGCCGCGGGCGCCGCAACGCGCATGCGCGAGCGCGAGCGGCGCAGATACCACGTGGACAGATCGTCGATGTAGGCGCTGACCAATCGCGTTGCGCCGGTCGCGTCGAAATCGGTGAGGCGCGCCTGAACGTCGCGCGCCAGCCCCGCGGAGCGCGACAGGATCCAGCGATCGAGCACGGTCGCGCCCGATCCTTCGACCCCAGCATTGCGGTTGCCAGAAGGCGCCCAGGCGGCGAGTCGGGCATAGGTGACAAAAAAGACGTAGACGTTCCACAGGACGAGCAGCTCGCGCCGCACCTCGTCGGCGGTGTGGTAGCCAAAGAGGATGTTCTCCTCCGGGCGTGACTTGGCGTACATCCAGCGCATCACGTCGACGCCCATGCGCTCAGCCGCCTCGTTGAACTCGATCGAGTTGCCCCAGCTCTTATGCATGGGCCGGCCGTCCTCGCCGAAGAGCGTGGCGTAGCCCAGGATCGTCTTGAACGGCGGCTCGGAGCGCAGCACCGTGCTCATCGCCAGGAGCGAGTAGAACCAGTTGCGGAACTGGCCCGGGAACGACTCGGTGATGAAGTCGGCCGGGAACCACTTGGCCCAGTAATCGGGCTCGCTGCGGTAGTGCATCGTCGAGAACGGCACGATGCCCGCGTCCAGCCAGGGATTGCCCACGTCCGGGATGCGCGCTGTCTCAGCGCCGCACGCCGAACAGGCGATCTTCACCGCGTCCACGTACGGCCGGTGTGGCGTGTGGCCGTCGAACTCGCTCCAGCCGCTGACAGCGCGCTGCTCCAGCTCCTCGTGCGAGCCGATCACGTCGAAGTTGCCGCACGACGCGCATTCCCAGATGGGCAGCGACAGGCCCCAGTAGCGTTTTTTGGAGATCATCCAGTCGGCCATCGTGCGCAGCCAGTCGAGCTCGCGCTCGTAGCCAAAGCCCGGCAACCAGCGGATCTGGTCGACCACATCCATGATCTGGTAGCGCAGGCTGCGGGCCTTCTCGTCGGCCGTCACGTCTGCGCGCGGCTTGTCGTAGAGCTCGCCCATGGAGATGTACCACTCGTCCACGACGCGGAAGAGCAACGCCGTGCCGCAGCGCCAACAGTGCGGGTAGCGGTGGCTGTATGGCTCCAGGTGGTAGAAGACGCCCTTCGCTTCGAGGTCCTCGACGACGCGCTCGGCGACCGCGTGCGCGTCCATGCCGGACAGCCAGCCGTAACCGGCGAGATAGCGCCCGAACTCATCGAGCGGCGCGATCACCGGCAGCCCCAGGTCCTTGCCCAGGTGGTAGTCCTCGGCGCCG
>JARXKQ010000096.1 GCA_030271555.1 Chloroflexota bacterium
CGTCGGAGCGATTCAAGGGCCGCGACATCTCCCTGGCCGACGGCGCGAGCACGCTGCGTGTCATGCACAACACTGAATCGCTGGAGATCAACGGTTCGCCGCGCGACTACGTCTCTTTGCTGCCGCTGACATCGCACGTGTCGGGCGTCACGACGGTGGGTCTGCTGTACGCGTTGACCAAGGAGATGCTCGAGCAGGGCCCGGCGCGGGGCCTGTCGAACGAACTAATCACGAGCAGCGCGACCGTCCAGATCGACCAGGGTCGGCTGGCCGTCGTGCATACGCGACGAAGCGAGGTAACCGACAAGTGACCCCAGTGAACCGACCAGTCCTCCTGACCATCGCGGCGGTCGCAGTTGTCGTCGTGATCGTCGTGGTGGCGCTATCAGGACTCTTCACGACACCAAATCCAGACGCGCTTGGCACACCGCCCCCGACGCCGCCGCCGCCAACCGAGCTCACGCTCCTGACCCATGACTCGTTCGCAGTCACGCCGGAGGTGCTGGCGGTGTTCGAGTCGGACCACAACGCGCACGTCAACGTCCTGCGCGCCGGCGACGCCGGAGCGATGGTCAACCAGGCCATCCTGACCAAGGACAACCCGCTGGCGGACGCACTCTTCGGGGTCGACAACACTTTCCTTTCGCGCGCCCTGAACGCGGGCATCTTCGAGTCGTATCACGCGACCGGTGTCGACTCCGTCCCCGCCGCGCTTCGCCTCGACGCGCGCGAGCGCGTGACGCCGATCGATTACGGGGATGTCTGCATCAACACCGATCTGTCGGCCTACAGCGCCGCCAACCCGGCGCCGCAGACCCTGGAGGATCTCGCCAAACCCGCCTACAAGGCGCAGCTGGTGGTCGAGGATCCGGGGACGTCATCGCCAGGCCTCGCGTTCATGCTCGCGACCATTGCCCACTTCGGTGAGAGCGGCACTTACACGTGGCTCGACTACTGGCGCGATCTGCGCGCAAACGATGTGACGATCGTGTCCGGCTGGGAGGAGGCGTATGACAGCACCTTCTCCGGCGGCTCGGGCGGCGGCGACAAGCCGATGGTCGTCTCCTATGCGACGAGTCCGGTGGCCGAGGTTTTCTACGCGCCCTCGCCCCAGCCGACCGAATCGCCCACGGGCGTGATGACCGACGGCTGCTTCCGCCAGATCGAATTTGCCGGGGTCCTCGCGGGCGCAAAGCAACCCGACCTGGCCAAGGCGTTGGTCGATTACATGCTCACGGCCACCTTCCAGGCCGACATCCCGCTCAACATGTTCGTTTTCCCGGCGGTGCCAACGGCCACGGTGCCGCAGGTCTTCAGTGACTTCGCCGTAAACGTGCCGGCGCCGCTGACCATGGCGCCCGAGCAGATTGGCGCCAACCGCGACCGTTGGATCAACGAATGGTCAGCCGCCGCCCACTGACAACGGTCGCGCTGGCGGCGCTGCCGCTGGCGTTCATCGGCCTGTTCTTCGTCTGGCCGGTGGCGAGCATCCTGGTGCGCGGCCTCGCGCCGGGCGGCGCGCTCGACCTGTCCGTGCCGCTCCAGGTACTGACGCGGCCCGAAACGCTCGAAGTCGCCTGGTTCACATTCTGGCAGGCGGTCGTCTCGACGTTACTGACGCTCGCGCTGGGGCTGCCCGGCGCATACGTTCTGGCACGCTTCGATTTCCCCGGGCGGCGGCTGCTCAACGCGGTCGCGCTGGTGCCGTTCGTCCTGCCAACGGTGGTCGTCGGTGCGGCGTTTCTCGCCCTGATTGGGCCCAAGGGCGCATTGGGTGTGCGCCTCGACCACACGATCTGGGCCATCCTTGCGGCGCACGTCTTCTACAACTGCGCGGTGGTCCTGCGCCTCGTGGGCGGCGTCTGGGCGCAGCTCGATCCGCGCACGGAGGAGGCGGCGCGCGTCCTGGGCGCGAGCCGCTGGCGCGCCTTCCGCGAGGTCACCTGGCCGCTCCTCCGCCCCGCGGTTCTGTCTGCCGCATCGATCGTGTTCCTGTTCACGTTCACGTCATTCGGCGTGATCCTGATCCTGGGCGGCTACGGCTATTCCACGATCGAGCTCGCGGTATATCGCGCCGCCGCGGTGCTGCTCGACCTGCCAGCCGCGGCCACATTGGCGCTCCTGCAGCTCGCCTTCCTCGCCGTCCTGCTCGTCGTTTACGCGCGGCTTCAAGGCAATGCCGCGGTCGGCCAGCGCCTCACTGCCGCCAGGGTCACCGCGCGACGGCCGCGCAGCCGCCAGGAATGGACGTTCGTCGGCGCCACCATCGCGCTGCTGGCGCTCGTCCTGGGTCTGCCGTTGGCCGCGCTCGTCGAGCGCGCCCTGGCCGGAGCGAACGGCTACGGCCTGGACAACTTCAGCGCCCTCTTCGGCGAAAGCGCGCGGGGCGCGCTCTTCGTGCCGCCCATCGATGCGATCCGGAACTCACTCGCCTTCGCGGCCGCGGCCACGGCTATCTGCCTGCCGCTGGGCCTGCTCGCAGCCGCGGTGATCGCCTATCACCGCGGCAGGCTGGCCACTGGCTTTGACGCGCTCCTGATGCTGCCGCTGGGCACGTCGGCGGTGATCGTGGGCTTTGGCTTTCTGGTCTCGCTGGGCCAGCTGCCAATCGACCTGCGGACGTCGCCGCTGCTGATCCCCATCGCCCACGCGCTCGTGGCGCTGCCCTTTGTCATCCGCGCAACCGTGCCGTTGCTGCGCTCGATCGACCACCGGCTCAGAGAAGCCGCGGCTGTCCTGGGTGCGTCGCCGGCAAGGACGTGGCGGATGGTCGACCTGCCCATGGTCGGTCGGGCCCTGCTCGTAGGCGGATCGTTCGCTTTCGCAGTTTCGCTGGGCGAATTCGGCGCGACGCTGTTCATCGTCCGACCCGACGCGCCCACCATGCCCATCGCGATCTACCGCCTGCTCAGCCAGCCTGGCGCGCTCGCCTTTGGCCAGGCCATGGCCATGGCGACAGTATTGATGGCGGTGACTGCCATCGCGGCGCTGGCGTTTGACCGGCTGCGCACGACCAGCGTGGGCAGCACCTGATGCTGCAACTCGAGGACGTCCGCGTCAGCTTTGGTCCCACGACGGCGCTCGATGGCGTCACTCTCGAGCTAGGCGCAGCGGAGCGCCTGGCGGTCCTGGGGCCCAGCGGCTCGGGCAAGTCGACTCTGCTCCGGGCAATCGCCGGGCTCGAGCCGCTCGCCGCCGGGCGTGTCGCGTGGGCGGGGCAGGATCTCACCAACGTCCCGGTCCACCAGCGCGGTTTCGGGCTGATGTTCCAGGACTACGCGCTGTTTCCCCATCGCGACGTGGCCGGCAACGTCGCCTTCGGACTCGAGACGCACGCCATGCCGGTGGCTCGGCGCAAGGTGCGCGTGGACGAAGTGCTCGCGCTCGTCGGGCTGCGCGGCTACGGCGCGCGCCGAATCGACCAGTTGAGTGGCGGCGAGCAGCAGCGGGTCGCGCTGGCTCGCGCCCTGGCGCCAACACCGCGGCTGCTGATGCTCGACGAGCCGCTCGGCGCGCTCGATCGGGGTTTGCGGACGCGGTTGCTCGACGAGCTCGCCGGACTGTTCGCCCAGCTTGGTCTGCCGATCATCTACGTGACCCATGACCAGGAAGAGGCGCTGGCGCTGGGGGAGCGCGTGGCCGTGCTCAACAGCGGCCGGCTCGAGGCGGTCTTGCCGGCGCGTGAGCTGTGGCTAAAGCCGCCGAACGAGTTCGTGGCGCGCTTCCTCGGCATGAACAATGTCCTGCCGCTGGCCACCAACAACGAGCGACTTGCCACGCCGTGGGGCGCGCTCGAGTTGGGCACCGCACCGGCCGATTCAGCCAAGGTGCTGATTCGACCCGACGCGCTGACGCTCAGCGCCCAAGGCCCGCTCAGCGGCGTAGTGGCCGCGGTCACATTCCGCGGCGAGTCAACCACGATTCTCGTCCGACCAAATGGCGCGGCGGATGGCCCGCTGCTGGAAGCACACCTGAAGACTGCTGACAGCACCCCGCCGGTGGTCGGCCAGACGGTCACTCTGTCGGTCGACCCGTCCGGCGTCGTCTTCCTCTCCTGAGCGCATAATCGGCCGATGGAGATGCTTGCGACACAGATGCCCGAGGTGGGTCAGGCCGCGCCACCGGTCAGCCTGCCGGACGATGCCGGGACGCCGCGCGACCTGGCTGAGCGGCGCGGCCATTGGACCGTGCTCTACTTCTATCCCAAGGACGACACGCCCGGCTGCACGACCGAGGCGGGTGAGTTTCGCGACATCAACTCGGACATGACCGCGCACGACGCCGAGGTCTGGGGCGTAAGCGTCCTGGGCTCCGGCAGCAAGGCCGCCTTCAAGCGCAAGTTCGGGCTGAACTTCGTGCTCCTCGCGGATGTCAATCACGCGGTTGCCGAGCGCTACGGCGCGTGGGTCGAAAAGATCAATTACGGCCGCTCATACATGGGCATCCAACGCGCGACTTTCCTGGTCGATCCGGACGGCAAGATCGCCCATGTCTGGCCTAAGGTGAAGGCCCAGGGCCACGCCGCGGACGTGCTGGCGACGCTCGATGCCGCGCGCGCGGCCCGCACTGGGAAGAAGCCTGCGAAATGAGGCATCGCCCGTGGGGGGAGACGAACGATGCCTCGACCGACAGGATATACAACTGTTTGGGCGTCGCGAAGCGGTTTTGAAATACAAGTAACACGTTTCAAAATGACCGACCAAGCGACCGATTCCGCCGCCTCCACGACGGCTCCTCACGAAGCCCGGCCAGACCGTGCGCTGGTGATCGTCGCGCACCCGGACGACGCCGACTTCGGGATCGCCGGCACGATGGCGCGCTGGATCAAGGCCGGCACCGTGGCGCGCATGGTTTGTTGCACCAGCGGCGATGCCGGCGCCGACGACGCCACGCTTGACCCATTGGAGCTCGCCCGAACGCGCGAGGCGGAGCAACGGGCCGCGGCCCAGGTCGTTGGCTACGAGGGCGTCGACTTCCTGCATCGGCCCGATGGCGCGCTCGAGAACGACCTCGCGTTGCGTGAGCAGCTGGTGCGCATCATCCGCACCTTCAAGCCTGACGCTGTCCTGGCGATGGATCCCACCGTGGTCATCTCGCCACGAGGCTTTGTCCAGCACGTCGACCACCGCAACGCCGGCATGGCCGCGCTCGACGCCGTTTACCCCGCCGCGCGCAATGCGATGGCATTCCCCCATCTCGTGACCGTTGATGGCCTGGCGCCGTGGGCAGTCAACCAGCTGTACCTGTTCTTTACCGATGCACCCAATGCCTGGGTCGATACCTCCGACACCATCGACACCAAGATCGCTGCCTTGCGCGAGCACACCAGCCAGCTGCGCAAACCCGAGGAGCTCGAAACCATGTTGCGCGCCTGGGCGGCCGACGGCGGCAAGAGCATCGGCACCGCCGCGGCAGAGGCGTTTCGCCTGTTGAAGCTCGACTAGCCCAGTTAGTGGGGCGACGGCAAGAGCAGCGGCCGCAGCCGGCCCCACATGTCCCACAGCTCA
>JARXKQ010000097.1 GCA_030271555.1 Chloroflexota bacterium
TCCGTTCGGCCGACGGCGGCAAGAGCTACGTCAACGTGAAGCTCCCGACCGGCCCGTGCGCAGGTGTCGAGGGTGGCGGCAACTGCCAGCTCGCGAACATGGTCACCGATGTGGCCGTCTCGACTCCGGGGGGCACCGGCACGAGCGTGTCCTCCGGGACGGTCATCGCAGCGGTCGGCTGGCGTGCGGCGCAGTAGCCGAAGCGAACCGGCCCTGGGCGAAGTTCGCGCTGAACTGGAGCAGCATGATGAAGGCGAACATCAGCGCGAGCTCGTTCGACGACGCGAAACCCCACAGGAAGATCACGTCGAGGATGGCGCCGATGAAGATGTACGGCTTGCGCCGGCCCCAGCGGCTGATCGTGTAGTCGGAGATCGTGGCGACCGTGGGTTGGACGAGCACGGCGAAGAGCACTGGGATGGTCTCGAAGAGCAGGACGTAGGTCGGCGCGTAGGCCGGTCCGTAGGTCTCGGTCAGGCGCGTGGGATAGACGACGAAGCCCAGCCCCGCCCAGACGGTGTTGAGACCGGCCCAGTAGACCGACAGGTTGAGCAGGTGCAGGAACGGCAGAGCGCGCGTAGGGCGCCCGACTACAGCCCCCTCGCTCCCGGCCGGAGTCGTGACTGCCACCTCGCGACGATGATCGCGCCTCGGTCAAGG
The DNA here is from genome assembly GCA_030271555.1 of Chloroflexota bacterium. Classification (GTDB taxonomy): domain Bacteria; phylum Chloroflexota; class Limnocylindria; order Limnocylindrales; family CSP1-4; genus JALYGJ01. The sequence goes on from JARXKQ010000097.1 coordinate 661, forward strand.
CCCTGGGTGCGACAATCCGCGCCGTGCCTGACCTCCCGACCATCACGTTCAGCCAGCGCACCCTGCCCAACGGCCTGCGGGTGATCGTCGCGCCGGACGACCTCGCGCCCGTGGTCGCGGTCAACCTCTGGTACGTCGTCGGCTCGCGCCACGAAACAGCCGGCCGGACTGGCTTCGCCCACCTGTTCGAGCATTTCATGTTCCAAGGCTCGCGCCACGTCACCAAGGCCGAGCACTTCTCGCTCATTCAGTCCGCGGGCGGGGTGAATAACGCCACGACCTATTTCGACCGCACCAACTACTTCGAGACCCTGCCCTCGCACCAGCTCGATCTGGCGCTGTGGCTGGAGGCGGACCGCATGGCGACGCTGCTCGACGCGCTCGACCAGGAGAACCTCGACAACCAGCGCGAGGTGGTCAAGAACGAGAAGCGCCAGAGCTACGACAACCGACCGTACGGCTCCTTCTACGAAAAGCTGATGGCGGCTGTCTTCCCACCGGAGCACCCGTACCACCACACGCCGATCGGCTCGATGGAGGATCTCGACGCGGCCACGGTCGATGACGTCGTGACCTTCTTCAAGACCTGGTACGCGCCCAACAACTGCGTGGTGTCGATCGTGGGCGACGTCGATGAGGAAGCCGCGCACGCGGCCGCGGCGCGCTACTTCGGGCCCATCGCGGCCAATCCGAACATCGTCCAGCCGGTGCCGGACAAGATCGCGCCGCAGATCGGGGTCGAGATGCGCGAAGTCGTCCCGGACGCGGTGCCGCTGACGCGCGTCCACTTCGGCTTCCGCTGCCCGCCCTTCGGCAGCGCCGAGTTCGACGCGCTCGAGGTGGCCAGCCAGATCCTCGCCGGCGGCCGCGGCTCACGTCTCTACCGGTCGTTGGTGCGCGAGGGCAAGATGGCCCAGGACGTGACCGCTTTCGGGCTGCCGCTCGTCGATGGCGCGTCCTTCTTTGGTGGCTGGGTGACGGTCCGGCCCGACAGCGACGAGGAGACATGTGAAGCGGCCTTCCTGGCTGAGCTCCAGAAGCTGATCGACGAGCCGGTCACGGACGACGAGCTGGCGCGCGCGCGGGCGCTCATCGAAGCCGCCGAGCTGGGCGCGCTGAGCCGCGTCGAAGAGGTCGCCGATCGGCTCTCGATGTACGCGGCGATGTTCAATCGGCCTGAGCTCGTCAACGAGCAGCTGGGTCGCTACCTGGCGGTCACCGGCCCCCAGATCCAGGCGGTCGCGGGCCAGGTGTTCCGTGCCGACAACCGCGTCGTCCTGACGTACGTGCCCAACGAAGCCGCGGCCGGCGAGGGCGAGGAGTCCGCGGCATGACGCTCGAGCACGACGCGGAGAAGGGCTTCACCACCGACTCGCAGGAGTCCCCTTCCACCATGGCGGAAGGCATGCCCCAGCCGCCAGTTGGGGCTGCCGTGGCCGACCTGTCTGCGCTCGACACTCGACCCGCGCCAGGTACCCCGCGGGAATACCACTTCCCACACTTCGAGCGGTTCCGGCTATCGAACGGCCTGACTGTTCTTCAGGCAAAGCTTCCCGGCCGGGCCCTGATCGCCGTTCACCTGCTGCTGCCCGGTGGCGGCTGGACGGAGCCGCCAGAGCAGGGCGGCATCACGGTCCTGACGAGTCGCGCAATGCCCGAAGGGACGCTGCGGCGCGATGCCGATCAATTCATCGAAGACAGCGAGCGGCTGGGCGCGGAGATCCACGCCGAGGCGACGTGGGAGGCGCTCACTGCCAGCATGGAAGTGCCGCGTTCGCACTTTGGCGCGGCACTCGAGCTGATGGCCGAGATGGTCTTCGAGCCGGCCTTCCCCGAAGACGAGGTCGAGCGGTTGCGCGACGAGCGCATGAACGACCTGCTCCAGGCGTGGTCCGACCCGCGCCGCCGCGCCGAGCGCGTCTTCCCGGAAACGATCTACGGCCCCGGCTCGCCCTATCGACGGCCGCTCGCGGGCACCCAGACGACTGTCCGCCCACTTGACCGCGCGGCCGTTAAGGCGCGCCACGCCGCGCTGCTCAACCCCACCACGGCCACGCTGGTGGTCGCGGGCGATCTGGGTGATCAGCAGCTCGACCAGCTCGCGGAACAGCACCTGGGTCAGCGCCCGGCCGGCACAGGGTCGGCATCTGCTGCCGTGGCCGGTGAGCAGGGGTGGCCGAGTGGCCCCAGGGTGGTCCTCGTTGACAAGCCCGGGGCGCCCCAGTCGGAGATCCGCATAGGTCATCTGGGCGTCGCCCGCAAGAACCCGGACTTCCACGCGATTTCGGTTCTCAATGCGATCCTGGGCGGTACGTTCAACTCGCGGCTGAACGTCGTCCTGCGCGAGGAGAAGGGCTACACGTACGGCATCGGCTCGAGCTTCGACATGCGCCGCAAGGCCGGGCCGTTCGTCGTCCGCACCGCGGTGGAGACGAATGTCACGCGGCCGGCGATCGAGGAGATCCTGCGCATCGTGCGCGAGTTCGGCCAGTCAGACGTCAAGTCCGACGAGCTCGAGATCGCGCGCGACTACCTCGTGGGCGTTTTCCCGCTGCGCTTCGAGACCGCAGCACAGGTTGCGGGCGCGTTGGGCGGCCTCGTTGCGCTCGACTTGCCCGATGACGAGCTCGATCGCTACCGCCCCGGCGTCGCCGCGGTCACCGCAGCGGATGTTCGGGCCGCGGCCAACAAGCACATTCGCCCCGACGATCTCGTAATCGTGGTCGTCGGCGACGCGGCGACCGTCGAGCCGGAGTTGCGCGCCGCCGGGCTGGGTGAACTGAGCGTTACTCCGGCCGACGCGACACCCGAGTGATCGTCGTCCTGGGCCGGCCACGGCTCGATGAGCGCGGCGCCCTGTCCGGGACTGCCGGCCGCGTGGCGGTGGCCGCGCGCTCAGCCGGCGCCCAGGTCACGATCGTGGGCTTGGTCGCGGACGACGCCGCCGGCGACGCGGCGGTGACAGAGCTGGGCCGCGCCGGCGTCGGCCACGCCGCGCTCCTGCGCCAGCCGGGTGGCGGTGACGTGCGGCCGCTGGAACGGGCCGATATCGAGCTTGCGCTGGGCTACGTGCCGGAGTGCCAAGTGCTCGTCGCAGCGGAGCCGCTTTCCGACGACGCGCTGAGCGCGACCGCGGAGGCCGCCGCGTACCACGGCGCGGCGCTCATCTGTGTAGCTCCGGCCGGCGCCGCGCCACAGGCGCAGCTGCCCGACAGCGCGACCGTCCTCGAGTTGCCCGCCGATGACGACGCCGGCGGCGCCTTCGCTGACCTCGTTGGTCGCTACGCGGCAGCCCTCGCTGGTGGTGCCGACCCCGCGGAGGCATGGAAGTCAGCGGTCGAAAAGTCGGGCTGGGAGCCCGCCGACCCCACAGAGCCCGCCAGCGCGTGAGCGGCTCGCTCCTCGTCTATGGCGATGTCGCGCTCACCTACGATTTTGGCCCCGACCATCCGCTGACACCGCGGCGCTTCCAGCCGGCGATCGATCTGCTGCGAACCCTGGGCGCGACTGACTTCATGGCGCCGCGCATGGCGAGCGACGAAGAAATCGCCCGACTGCACACGCCGGCATACATCGATGTTGTGCGCCGCTTCGGCGCCGATCCGTGGCACCACGTGCAGAGCAACGGCATTGGCCCCGGTGACTGCCCACCGTTCGACGGCATGCACGAGGCGTCCGCCCATGTGGCCGGCGGTTCAGTCGGCGCCGTTGATCGGATCCTGGCCGGCGACGTCGAGCACGCCTTCAACCCGGCCGGCGGCCTGCACCACGCCATGGCCGCGCGCGCGTCCGGTTTCTGCATCTACAACGACGTCGCGCTGGCGGTTGCCCGAGCACGCGACGCCGGCCACCGCGTCATGTACGTCGATCTCGACGTCCACCATGGCGACGGCACCCAGGCGCTCTTCTGGGACGACCCGGACGTGCTGACGCTGTCCATCCACGAAACCGGCCTGACGCTCTTCCCGGGCAGCGGCTTCGCGGACGAACGCGGCGGTCCGGCCGCGCTGGGTACCAAGGTCAACGTCCCACTTCAGCCGGGCAGCGGCGACGGTTCGTGGCTCGCGGCACTCCAGGCCACGGCGCCCGCGCTCGCCGCCGCGTTTGCGCCCACATTCCTGGTCAGCCAGCACGGCTGTGACTCGCACGCCTATGACCCGCTCGCCCACCTGCGACTGACGACGCGTGCCTACCGCGCAGCGACGTTGCTGCTCGACGAGATCGCCCACGACCACTGTGGCGGGCGGTGGCTGGCCACCGGCGGCGGCGGCTACGATGCCTACCGCGTCGTGCCCAGGTCCTGGTCGCTCGTCTGGCTCGCCCAGCAGCATCGCGAGCCGCCGGCCCAGATCGACCCGGGCTGGCGCGAACGCTGGGCAGCCGACTCCGATCGATTCGGACAGAGCCCGCTGCCGACCGACTTCCTGGATCCAGCCGATCTGGTGAAACCGGAGGCCGATGAGATCGCCGAAGCCAATGCCAAGACCGTCGAAAATGCGCTGCCAGGCGCGCTGGAGCTGATAGGGGGAACGAACAAGTGACCGACTGGAAGGGCTACATCGATGTGCCGGGCGGCAAGCTGTATGCAGAGGCAGACGGCGAGGGACCGGCTGTGGTGTTCATCCACGCCGGCGTCGCGCACCTGCGCATGTGGGACGAACAGGTTGCCGCGCTGCGCGACGCGTACCGCGTCATCCGCTACGACACGCGTGGCTTCGGCAAGTCGCGCGTTGAGGATGTGCCGTACTCCAACAAGGACGACGTCGCGGCGGTGCTGGATCACTTCGGCGAGGACAGGGCGCATGTCGTCGGTCTATCGCGCGGCGGGCAGATCGC
>JARXKQ010000098.1 GCA_030271555.1 Chloroflexota bacterium
GGTCGTCGGCGAGACGCTCGATCATGCCGCTGGGCCCATCGCGCAGCGCGATCAGGCCTGGCGCCGCGAGGGTGCCGGCCTGGCGCATACCGCCGCCGAGCAGCTTGCGGGCGCGGCGCGCCTGCCAGATGAAGTCCTTCCGACCGACCACCATGGATCCGACTGGACAGGCCAGGCCTTTCGACAGGCAGAAGGAGGCCGAGTCGGCCGGAGCGAGCAGCTCCTTGACCGTGGTGTTCAGCGCGACCGCGGCGTTGAAGATGCGCGCCCCGTCGACGTGGAGTGGCACACCACCGTCGTGCGCCACCTTGCCGACCGCGGCGACGTAATCGGCCGGCAGTGGCTGGGCCATCGAGTCGGAATGGGTGTTTTCCAGCATGACCAGCGAGGTCAGCGGCTCGTGCACGTCCTTGGGGTTGCGCCACGCGCGCCGGATTTCGTCGAGGTTCATCCGCCCGCGGTCGTCCCAGGGCAGCAGCTTCATCGACGCGCCGACGACAACGGCGTAGTTGGCCGCCTCGTGGGCGAACGAGTGAGCGCCGTTGCCCGCGATGAGCTCGCCGCCGCGCGGCACCTGGGCCATGATCGAAACGAGGTTGCCCATCGTGCCGCTCGCGACGAAGAGCGCGGCCTCTTTCCCGGTCAGCTCCGCGGCGCGCTCCTCGAGGGCGATCACCGTGGGGTCGTCGCCAAAGACGTCATCACCGAGCGGCGCTTCGACCATTGAGCGGCGCATCTCGGGCGACGGCTGGGTGACGGTGTCGGAACGGAGGTCGATCAGTCGGTCGTTCATGGGCTGCCGAGTATAGGTCGCGCAAGGGGGAACTCAGCCCGAGGCTGGTATGCTCACCGACCGCTGCTCGGGCCCGTGGTGTAGCGGCCAAACATGCCAGCCTGTCACGCTGGAGATCGCCGGTTCGAATCCGGTCGGGCCCGCCAGTCCCCTCTGCGATGCGCCACGGACCTCGTCTGATCACGCGCAGATGTCGGCCATATCGTCACCGAGCGGTCTAAACGGCGGCGTGGGTTGACGTTTACGAAGTCGGGACTATCCGGGCGTCGGATCTCGTGCGCGAAGCAAGGCCACTGGGACTGGCTGGGCCCACGCGGGCAAGGACGGGAGCGTCGTTATCCCACCTGGTGTCGATATGGCCGACGCGGGCGCCCCCTTAACCGCCGCTCGGTTACCTAGTGACGTAGGCCCGCGAACAGGTCATCTTCCCGCAACCGAACGCCGGTGCGCGAAACCTTGAGCGTGAACTCCTCGCCGGGCATCAGCTCGCGCCAGTCGTCCTGGGTCAGCGCCAGGAAGAAGCCATCCGCCGGCAACTGGGTGACGTGCTCGCGCAGAGCGGCGATCTTGTTGGGGATCCACTGCGCGATATCGATCGTCGTCGTGACCGGTCCCTGCGCGTCGGCCATCTTCTGCATGAAGGCCTCGCGCTCCGCCTTCTGCTCCGCGGTCTCCTCGTCCGTGCCGCTCCACCACGACTTGACGCCGCGCTCCTCCGCGCGCTTCTGGACCTCTTCCCGCCGCCGACTTCCGCCCGCTGTCTCATACAGCTTGAGCGGCGCATCTGGCTCGCCGGCGGTGGCCTCGAACGCGGCCTTCGCGATGAGCGCGGCGCGGATGTGGTCGGGGTGGCCGTAGCCGCCGAAGTCGTTGTAACCGACGATCACCTGCGGCTTGACCTCACGCACGATCTCCAGCAGGCGCTGCGTCGCCTCGTCGAGGCTGGCTTGCCAGAACGTGCCGGGCAGGTCGTTCTCCGGGGTGCCCATCATGCCGCTGTCGATGTAGCCCAGCCGGCGTGACTCGATCGCCGGGTGCAGCGCGGCCAGCGCCCTTTTCAGCTCGTCGGCGCGGATCTCGCCCAGCTTGGCGTGGTTCTCTGGCGTGTCCATGTCCTTGACGACGATCTCACCTTGTTCGCCGCCGGTGCAGGTGGCGCAAACCACCCGCGCGCCTTGCGCCGCGTAGCGCGCCATGACGCCGCCCGTGCCGATTGTCTCGTCGTCGGGGTGGGCGTGAACGAGCAGGAGAGTCAGGGGAGTAGCCACGGGTGCCGATGATATGGTCCCGGCCGATGACCGACCGAAAAGACGCACGCCAGCCGTGGGCGCTCATCCTTGGCGCCAGCAGCGGGTTCGGTGAGGCGACGGCCATCACGTTAGCGGCGGCCGGCTACGACATCTGCGGCGTCCACCTCGATCGCCGCCAGGGCATGGCGCACGTCGACGGGATCAAGGCGCAGATCGAGGCCCACGGCCGCAAGGCGCTTTTCTTCAACGGCAATGCTGCCGACGATGACAACCGAGCCAACGTCGTCGCGGAATTGAAGGCGGCGGTGGGTGCGGGCGGCTACGTCCGCGTGATGCTCCACTCGCTCGCGTTCGGCACGCTGAAGCCGTATCTGACGCCGGACGCCGACTCAGGGATCACGCGCAAGAACATGGAGATGACGCTCGACGTCATGGCCAACTCGCTCGTCTACTGGGCGCAGGCCGTGTGGCGCGCCGGGCTCTTTAGCGATGGCTCGAAGATCTACGCGATGACCTCCGAGGGTTCCTCGCGCGTCATCCCGTCATACGGCGCAGTGAGTGCCGCCAAGAGTGCCCTGGAGTCGAACTGCCGCCAGCTGGCGATGGAGTTCGCCAAGCTGCGCAGCGGCGTGACCGTGAACGCCATCCGGGCCGGCGTCACCAAGACCCCGGCGCTGATGCAGCTGCCAGAGGCGCAGGACCTGATCGATCACGCGCTGCGGCGCAACCCCATGGGCCGCCTCGCGTCCGTTGATGACGTCGCCCAGGCAATCGTGGCGTTCTCCGGCGAAGGCACGCACTGGCTGACCGGCAACGTCCTGGGTGTGGACGGCGGCGAGCTCGTAACCGGCTAAGGCGCGTAGCCCGTTAGCTCAATGTAGGCTTGGCCGTTCAGGGCCTGCCCGGCATGCGTCGCCTGGACGTTCTGCGATCCCTCCCAGTACACGACCCCGGTCGTAAGGCGCGTATCTAGCTCCTGGTCCAGTACGGTCGGCGTCAAGTCGATCTGGAGCTGTTCGGCAGGCACCTCGATCGTCCACTCAATGGGATAGTCCGCGCCGGTTTGCGGGCTCGTCCATGTTGAGCGTGAGGTGAGCGTGAACTGCTCGCGCTCGAGGTGCGTGACGGTGCCGTCAGCGCCCACGAGCGTGCCGTAGATGAGCGGGTACGTGCCGTCCGCGGCGCGCACCCGGGAAATCGTCAGGTCCGTGCCGTCGCCCAGGTTGACGGCGAACCAGTCCCAGCCGCCGCCACCCACCGCGATGAAGTCGCCCCATTGATGGTCGAACCATGCTTGGCCGCTGACTTCAAATGATTGGCCGCCGATCGTGAGCGTGCCGCTCGCCGTCATGCGCGGCCGGGAGTAGTAGTACGACGAGCCGGCACTTCCGAAATCGACCCAGCCCTGGCCGAAATGAAGAATGGCGGCCGGGCGAGAGTCGGTCATGGTCAGATCCACGCCGAAGCTGCTTGCCTGGGCGCTCATGCCATCGGTTCCGCCCAGCCCCGCCATCTCCCACGGCTGGGCGTTGGCATCGATCAGACCCGTGTCGGTCGAGCCGTGGATGCGCAGGTCAAACCCGGTGTCGGTCGAGACGTCCACCTGCGGCCCGATCTCCGAGCGCTGCTCATACGCGAACCTGTTGCCCGTCTCGTCGGTCAGCGCGAAATGGGATGCCAACGAGACGGGGAAGGCGCCACGCTCCGCCCGGAAGACCACGAACTCGAAGCCGTAGTGACGGTTGTCCTGGGTCTGCAGGTGGCCGGTGTAGTACCACCACTCGGTAAGTCGGTCGTGGGCAGCTTCGTCGGTAGGAAATACCGCCGGCTGTGGGTCGGCCGGCCGATCCGGGCTGGCTGAGGCAGGCGGGATGGTCGGATGCTGCGCCGGTGGGTTGGAGATCAACCGACCCGACGAATCGCAGCCCAGCGCCAGCGACGCGATCACCAGTAGTGCCGCTAGGGGCGGCAGAAGTCGCTTGAGGCGGGCGGGCATCCACCAGTTGACGTTGCCCAGCAGACGCATGGCGGATGGCACGAGCAGCGCCCTGACCAGCGTTGCGTCCAGGGCCACGGCGATGGCCACGCCCAGGCCCAGCGCCTTGATCAGCACGATGTCGGCGAACGCGAAGGAGCCCGCGACCACGACCACGATCATCGCCGCGCTGGTCACGATCCGGCCGCTGCGCTCCATGCCGCGCGCCACGGCCTCGCGGTTGTCGCCGGTCCGGTCGTAGACCTCCTTCATGCGCGACAGCATGAACACCTCGTAGTCCATCGAGAGGCCGAACAGGACGCAGAACAGGATGACCGGCAGCGTCGTCTCGACAAAGCCCAGCGGCTGGAAGCCGAGCAGCGCCGACAGGTTGCCGTCCTGGAAGATCCAGACCAGTGCGCCGAATGACGCGCTCAGCGACAGCGCGTTGACGACGATCGCCTTCAACGGCAGCACAACGGAGCGGAGCAGCACGAAGAGCACGAGATATGTCGACACGAGGATGAACGCTGCGGATCTTGGGAAGTCGGCCGCGATCCGGTTGACGACGTCTCTTACCTCGGCTGCGCCGCCGCCGACCAGGACACTGACGCCCTGCGGCGGAGCGAGGCTCGAACCTGGATCGCGCAGGTCGGCGACGAGCTGCAGTGCCTCCGGCTGGTTGGGTCCGTATGGCGTGTAAACAGTGAACGCCGCCAGGTCACCGCTGGTCGTTTGGTCCAGGACATTGCGCACGAACCTGTCCGCTGGACCGCCCGGCGCGCCGTAGATCAGCTGGTATTGCTCGCGCGATAGCCGCGAGTCCACGTCAACCATGCCCGTGACGCGGTTGACGCGTGGATCGCCGGCAAGCTCGCGCGAGTAGTCGTACAGCAGGCCAACGTTGGCCGGGTCGGTCACCGGGCCGTTCGTCTTGACCGCGAGGATGAGCGGCGCGAACTCGCCTTCGCCAAACTCGCGGGCGAGCAGGTCATACGCCTGCCGCGACGGAACGGTCGCTGGCAGGATCGTCGCGTCGGGCGCGTTGAAGCGAACATGCAGGAATGGCGTGCCCAGCAGCAGCAGCACGAGCAGCGTCGGCACGAAGAAGAGCAGCGGCCGCGCCATGACGCGCCGCGCGAGCCGCGCCCAAGCCCCTTCGGCGCCGGGTGCCGGCGGAGCTTCCGGCAGCCCGACTCGCTTGCGCAACCTGTCGCGGACCCGCGTCGGAAATGCATCGACGCGCGGCCAAGGATGGCCAGACCCGCCGGCAGCAGCGTCAAGGCGGCGCTGACCGCGAGAGCGACGACCGCCGCGCCGGCGATGCCGACCGACCGCAGCACCATGAACTCGAATAGCACCAGCCCGCCCAGGCCCAGCAGCACAGTCAGACCGGAGAAGAAGACGGCGCGACCGGCTGTGCCCACCGTCTCCGCGACAGCCGCGTTGATCGCCGCGCGATCGAGCTCGCCGGT
>JARXKQ010000099.1 GCA_030271555.1 Chloroflexota bacterium
CTCCATGTACTCGCTCATGTCGATGCGCGTCAGCGCGGCTTCGTCGTCGAACAGGAACTCCGCCAGCGCCCGCGCGAGCTCGGTCTTGCCCACGCCCGTCGGGCCAAGGAAGATGAAGGAGCCGATTGGCCGCCGGGGATCCTTCAGCCCCGCTCGTGCCCGACGGACCGCATCACTGACGGCTTCGACCGCTTCGTCCTGGCCCACGACGCGCTTGTGCAGCTCGTCCTCCATGCGGATGAGCTTGGCCTGCTCACCTTCCATGAGCCGCGTGACCGGCACGCCGGTCCACGCCGAGACGATGCGCGCGATGTCGTCGGCATCGACCTCTTCCTTGAGGAGCCGCGTTGCGCCTTCTTGCGCGAGCGCGGCCTCCTCGTCGGCGAGGCGCTTCTGCGCCTCCGGCAGCTTGCCGTACTTGAGCTCAGCGGCCTTGCCGTAATCCGCGGCGCGCTCGGCCTTGTCGATCTCGAGCTGCAGGTCCTCGAGCTGCTTCTTGGTCGCGCGCAGCTCGGCGATCTTGCCCTTTTCCTGTTCCCACTGGCTCTTGAGCGCACCGGCGCGCTCGCCAATGTCGGCGAGCTCCTTCTCGAGCGCCTTGAGCCGCGTCTTCGATGCGTCGTCGCGCTCCTTGCGCAGCGCCTCGCGTTCGATCTCGAGCTGAATGCGCCTGCGTTCAAGCTCGTCGAGTTCGACGGGCATCGAATCCATTTCCATGCGCAGGCGGCTGGCCGCTTCGTCGACCAGGTCGATCGCCTTGTCGGGCAGGAAGCGCTCGCTGATGTAGCGGTTGGAAAGCACGGCTGCGGCTACCAGGGCCGAGTCGGTGATCCGTACTCCGTGATGGTTCTCGTAGCGCTCGCGCAGGCCGCGCAGGATCGAGATCGTTTCCTCGACGCTGGGCTGGTCGACGTAGACCGGCTGGAAACGACGCTCCAGCGCCGCGTCCTTCTCGATGTGCTTGCGGTACTCGTCGAGCGTCGTCGCGCCAATGGTGTGCAGCTCGCCCCGGGCAAGCATGGGCTTCAACAGGTTGGACGCGTCCATCGCGCCCTCGGCCGCGCCGGCGCCAACGACGGTGTGCAGCTCGTCGATGAACAGGATGACCTGGCCGTTGGCGTCCTTGATCTCCTTGAGCACGGCCTTGAGGCGCTCTTCGAACTCGCCGCGGAACTTCGCGCCGGCGATGAGCGCGCCCAGGTCGAGCGCCACGACGCGCTTGTCCTTAAGACCCTCCGGGACGTCGCCGCGCATGATGCGCTGCGCCAGACCCTCGGCGATGGCGGTCTTGCCCACGCCCGGCTCGCCGATGAGGACGGGGTTGTTCTTGGTTCGGCGACTCAGGACCTGGATGACGCGCCGGATCTCCTCATCGCGGCCAACGACGGGATCGAGCTTGCCCTCGCGGGCGTCGCGGGTGAGGTCGCGGCCGTACTTCTCCAGCGCCTGGTAGGTCCCCTCAGGGTTGGCGCTGGTGACGCGCTGGCTGCCGCGCACCTTCTGGAGCGCCGCCAGGATCTGCTCGCGGCTCGCACCAGCGCCGTCGAGGACACGCTGCGCGTCACCACCGGATTGAGCGGCCGCGAGCAGCAGATGCTCAGTCGAGACGTACTCGTCGCCGAGGCGCTTGGCCTCGTCCTCGGCGTGGCGGACGAGCTGTTGAACCCGTGGATCGAGCGACAGCGAGCCGCCCGCAACCTTCGCACGACGGCTCAGGCTCGCCGCCAGCTCGACCCCGATCTGCGCCGGGTCCGCGCCAAGAGCGCGCAGCGTCGCTGCCGGAATGCCCTCGGGATCCTGGAATAGCGCGGCGAGGATGTGCTCCGCGTCCAGCACCGGCGAGTCGGAGTCGGTTGCCAGGCGCTGGGCTGTGCTGATCGCCTGCTGCGCCTTCTCTGTATAGCGTTCGAGCCTCATAGTTACCAACATTATTGTCAAGGGTGCTACCAACGTCAAGGGGATGGTGCAACAACCGATACTCTTTGAAGGTGCCCGAACGCGCCGCGTTGTGGGGCCATCCAAGAGGGCGCCATGAGAAGAGCGGCAGCGTCCGTCCTCACTGCCTCCGTAGCGTTGATTCTGGTGGCAGCTTTCGCGGTCCGGGGAGCCAGCCCGGGCACCAACCCATTTACCAACGCTGTCTCGTACTTCAATCCTGACTCTGCCGTGGCCACGAGCTACGCCTTGGAAGCAAACGTCGCGGATCCGGGACTCGGCTTCAAGGCCGCGTTCCTCTGGTACGAGTTCTGCTGGCCGCCAACGAGCGGACAGATCGTTGCCGACGTCGCCGGCACCTTCACGATTGCCCCTGATGGGACTCTGACCGGCAATTGCGAGTCGACCACTCCGGGCGGCGCTGCGCACCGTGAGTCGACCTTGGACGGGATCTATGACCTGCGGGCCCAGACCGCCCAGTTCACGTTCGAAGGCAGTCAGACCAGTGTCGCCAATCCGGCTGTCGCGAGACTCTCCGTCGAGGCACCTGCCACGGATGTGGCCGGCGATCGCGCTGAGGGCACAGCGCCCTTCGTCTACACATGTACGCCGGGTGCCGACAGCGACCAGCCGTGTGGATTCACCCGGATAGAAGGCACGGTCATGTTCGCTATCCAGTTCCAGCCGACTCTGCCGACGGAACCGACCAGCACGGCGCAGCCACTGACTCCGACAGGCGCAACGGCGACGGTCGCCACGCTCAGTGGCATGCAGGTCTCGTTGACATGCTCTTCAACCGAGGCAACCGGAGGACTGTCGACGCTTAATTGTTCCGCCGCCGTCACCGGGGCCCCGGCCGGAGCCATCCTGGCTTATGCATGGAAGTTGCGCGGGGTACAGCTCTCCGAGACGGGATCGACCATGTCAGCGTCGGCTTTGACACCCGCCACCTACCAGGTCGACGTCCTCGTGTCCGATTCGTCGCCGTCTGCGGCGGGCGCATCGGGGTCCGAGTTTGTTGAGGTGGGGAAAGGGGCAGGGTCGGGCGGGGACGACAACTCCCTCGTCGTGATCATCATCCTGCTGATCCTCGCCGGTGTTGGGGCCGCGGCTCTCGTCGCCATCATTCGTGCTCTTCGAGGCCGACCGAAAGTTCAGACTTAGTGGCGACAATCACCGGCAGACACGTCGACGAAAGCTAGCCCGCCTCCGGTTGGTCGACAAGGTCGAGGAAAGCCTCAGCGGCCTTCTTTGCGTCGGCCGACAAGCCCGTCGGCAGCACCAGCCGCACCTTCACGAACAGATCACCCCGACCCTCCTTGCGGAAGTGGGGCAGGCCCTGGCCGGCCAGTCGAAAGGCCCGGCCGGTCTGCGTCTCGGGCGGGATGCGCAGCGCCACCGTGCCGGTGAGTGTCTTGATCTTGGTCTCGCCACCCAGCAGTGCCTCACGCAGGGTGATGGGCACCTCGCGCGTCAGGTTCGCGCCATCACGCGTGAACACCGGATGCGGCGCGACGGACACCTTCACGTAGGCGTCGGCTCCGGCGGCGACGCCGGAAAAGCGGATGCTCTGGCCATTCGAAACGCCTTTGGGGATAGTCACTTCGATGCGCTTGCCATCGACGTCGAGCAGCCGCTTGGTGCCGCTCGCCACTTCCTCGAGGGTCACCTCGGCCTGCGCCTCGAGCCGCGCCGAAGCGGCCGCGCGGCCATTTCCGCCGCCGGCCGGCTGGCCCATGCCGGCAAGCAGGTCCTCGATCGATTGGCCGCCGCGCGTCCTGGTCTGTGTTCGCGTCCGGCCACCGCCGGCCGGCTCGCCGCCACCACCGAAGAACGTCCGGAAGAAGTCGCTGAAGCCCGCCAGATCCTCGGCGTTGCCGCGGTATTCGAAGCGCACGCCACCAGGCCCGGCACCGCTGAAGCCGCCGCCGCCGGATCCGGCGAATGGATTGCCACTCTGGCCGCCGCCGGTCGCGCCGGCGCGCTGATACGCCTGCCAGTCGCTGCCCAGCTGGTTGTACAGCTTGCGCTTCTCGGGATCGGACAGGACCTCGTTGGCCTCGTTGATCTCCTTGAACCTGCCCTCGGCCGCGGCGTTGCCCTTGTTCGCGTCCGGATGGTGCTGCCGGGCAAGCTTGCGAAAGGCCTTCTTGATGTCGGCCTGACTGGCAGTGCGCGGCACCCCCAGCGTGGCGTAGTAGTCCCGGTATTCCATCGTCAGTCAGCAAGAGAGCGGTGACGGTCTCCCGCCACCGCTCGTTTTAGCTCCGGTGTCCTAGTGGCCGCCCGCGATCGCGGGTGGTTGCTCGCTGCCGGGGAAACCGCGCCGCATCTTGTCTGGTGCGGCGGGGTTCTCCTCGTTGATCGGCTCGCCCTTCTCGACCACTTCGGCCGGCTTGGGCTCGAGTGCCTTGGGCAGGCGCACGAGCGCGTGCTCCAGCACCTGGTCCATCGACTCGACCAGGACAAGCTTCATCTGCTTGCGGATCTCGTCAGGAACATCGAGCAGGTCCTTCTGGTTCTTGAGCGGCAGGATCACCGACATGGCACCCGACAGGTGCGCGGCGAGGATCTTGCTCTTCAGGCCCCCGATGGGCAGCACGCGGCCGCGCAGGGTGATCTCACCCGTCATGGCCACGTCCTTATGGACGGGGATGCCGGTGAACGCGCTCACCATGGCGAGGGCCATCGTGATGCCTGCCGACGGACCGTCCTTGGGGATGCCGCCCGCGGGGACGTGGATGTGGAGCGTGTTCTTCTCGAACTGCTCGCGCTCGATGCCCAGTTCCTGGGCATGGGCGCGGATCCACGAAAGGCCGGCACGAGCGGACTCGCGCATGACCTCGCCCAGCTGGCCGGTGAGGATGAAGTCCTCCTTGCCCGGCATCTTGGTCACCTCGACCGAGACGACGTCGCCGCCGACCTCGGTGACCACGAGACCCGTGGCGGCACCGGTCTGGTCTTCCTTCTCGAGCTCGCCGTATTCGAAGCGCGGCGGGCCGAGCAGCTCGCTCAGCTTCTTGATGTCGACGACCAGCTTGCGCTTGCGGCCCTCGGCCACCATCCGCGCGACCTTGCGCATGATGTTCGCGAGCTCGCGCTCGAGATTGCGCACGCCGGCTTCCTTGGTGTAGGCCTGGACCAGCTCGACCATGGCCTCGTCGGTCACTTCGATGTTCTTGCCCGTGAGGCCGTGGTTCTCGAGTTGCTTCGGCAGAAGGAAGCGCTTGCCGATCTCGATCTTTTCCTGCTGCGTGTAGCCCGGCAGCTGGACGATCTCCATCCGGTCGCGCAGGGCGGGCGGGATTGGGTCGAGCAGGTTGCCGGTGGCGATGAAGAACACCTTGGACAGGTCGAACGGCACCTCGAGGTAGTTGTCCTGGAAGGTGTTGTTCTGCTCCGGATCGAGTACCTCGAGCAACGCCGAGCTGGGATCGCCGCGGAAGTCCATGCCGATCTTGTCGACCTCGTCGAGCATGAACACCGGGTTGTTCGTGCCCGCGGTCTTGACGTTCTGGATGATCC
>JARXKQ010000100.1 GCA_030271555.1 Chloroflexota bacterium
CTGGCGAAGACGAGGCGTCCAGCCTGCGCTACGCCTAATACCATCGGGGCGATGGCGGAACGGCGCGCGGCCCTGATCGTCAACCCGACTTCGGGTGGCGGGCGCGGCTGGCGCGTGCTCGGGCAAGCGGCGCCCTTGCTGCGCAAAGCCGGCGTCATGCCCGATGTCGTGATGTGCACCAACGGCGATGAGCCCGGCGATCTCGCGCGCCAAGCGGCCGCGGACGGACACCGGCTCGTGATCGCGGTTGGCGGCGATGGCCAGGCGGCCGCTGTCGCAGAGGGGCTCGTTGGCACGGACACGACCTTTGCGCTGCTGCCGGCGGGCAGCGCCAACGACTACGCGCGCACCCTGGGTATGCCGCGCGGCAACGTGGCCGCCGCGGTCACCGCGATCGCCAATGGCCGGACCGCGCGCGTGGACACGCTCAAGGTGCGCGTCGCGGACCGCGAGCGCCACTTCCTGAACGTCGTGGGCGCGGGCTTCGATGCCGTGGTCGCCGGCCGGGCGGAGAAGATCCCGGTGTTGCGCGGCGCAGGCCGTTACGTCGTGGCGCTCGTCGCCGAGCTGCCGCGCTTCAAGGCCGCCACCATCACGCTCGATATCGATGGTGAAAAGCGCGAGCTGCGAGCGATGATGGTCGCGATCGCGAATGGCACGAGCTATGGCGGGGGCATGCGCGTCGCCCCGTCGGCCACACTCAGCAGCGGCCAGCTGGAGGTCTGCGTCGTTGGTGAGGTGTCGAAGTCGCAGTTCCTGCGCGCGTTTCCGCGTGTATTCCGCGGCACTCACGTGACGCACCCCGCCGTGACCATGCTGAGTGGCCACCAGGTGACCATCACCGCCGACCGGCCGCTGAGGCTGATCGGCGACGGCGAGTGGTTCGGCGAGCTGCCGGCGACCGTCACCGTCGATCCAGCGAGCTTGAGCGTCGTGGTCGGACCGGGCTATCAGGGGCCAGCACAGGGCAGTTCTGAGTAGTCCTGACTAGCGCCAAGAGCGTTGCGCGGCGCTACACTCGCGCGGCGTCCGGCTATCGTGCCCCGCCGACGTCTTCGAGGAGTCCCCAGACTTGCCGCACACGCCAGTTCTGAACAGCCCAGTCGCCGCGCGCGACGTGCTGACCGAGGCTGAGGCGCAGGACCGCGCCACGCGGGTCAGCGACGTCAGCTACGAAATCGCGCTCGACCTCATCGCCGGCATCGCCACGTATCGCGGCGACGTCACCGTCCGCTTCAACACGAGCGGCAGTGGGCCTCTGTTCCTCGACTTCCGCGGCCGCGAAATCGACCGCCTGGAAGTCAACGGGGAGCGCCTGGAGCCGGACTGGACGGGCTATCGGCTGACCCTGCCCGCGGAGGCAGTGTCCGGCTCGATGACAGTTCGGATCGAGTACCTCAACGACTACGACACGACCGGCGACGGCTTCCATCGGTTCGTCGATCCCGAGGACAACGCCGAGTACGTCTACACCAACTTCGAGCCGTACGAGGCGCACCGCCTTTTCCCGTGCTTCGACCAGCCGGACATCAAGGCGCGCTACGAGTTCAGCGTCACCGCGCCGTCCGGCTGGATGGTCTTCTCCAATGCGCCCACCGCGTCAGCTGAGCGCGCCGCCGACGGCCGCACGCTCCACCATTTCGAGCGGACCGAGCTTTTCAGCAGCTATCTGACAGCGCTCATCGGCGGGCCGTACGTCCATCGCGCCATCGAGCACAAGGGCCTGAGCCTGCGCCTCTTCGCCCGTGGCTCGATGAAACGCTATCTCGACGACCAGGCGCCCGAGATCTTTGAAGTCACGACACAGGGCTTCGACTTCTACTCCGAGCTCTTCGCGCAGCCGTATGCCTTTGGCACCAAGTACGACCAGGTGTTCGTGCCCGAATACAACTCGGGCGCGATGGAGAACGTGGGCTGCGTTACCTACAACGAGGCGTACCTCTTCCGCGATCCGCCCACGGACAACCAGCGGCTCGATCGGGCCGAGACGTTCCTGCATGAGCTGGCGCACATGTGGTTCGGCAACCTCGTGACCATGCGCTGGTGGAATGACCTGTGGCTCAACGAGTCGTTCGCCACCTACATCAGCTACCTCGCGATGACGTCCGCGACCCGCTTCCGCAATGCGTGGAAGGTCTTCAACTACCGCATCAAGCGCTGGGCCTACCAGACCGACCAACTACCGACTACCCACCCCATTGCCGGAACCGCGGCCGACACGGAGATCGCCTTCCTGAACTTCGATGGAATCACCTATGGCAAGGGCGCATCGGTCCTGAAGCAGCTCGCCAAATACATCGGGCCCGACGCGTTCCGCGACGGCCTGCGGATCTATTTCAAGCGCCACGGCTGGGCCAACGCGACTCTGGCCGACTTCCTGGCGTGTCTCGAGGAATCACACGGTGCGTCGCTCCAGGAATGGTCCAAGCTGTGGCTCAGGACCGCGTCGGTCAACACCGTTGAGGCAAAGTGGACGGTGGCGGACGGCAAGCTGACGCAGCTGGCCATCGAGCAGACTGCCCCGGCCGACCATCCCACCCTGCGCCCACATGCTTTCGAGCTCGCCCTCGTATCCGACACGGCCGCTGGCGGGCTGTCACTCGAGTCGACACCCGCCTGGATCGAAGGCGCGGTGACGCCGCTGCCCAGCCTCACCGGTCACGCGGCGCCCGCACTCGTGTTTCCCAACTATGGCGACCACGCCTACGCCAAGGTCGCGCTTGACGAGCGCTCGGTCGACTTTGTCCGCGCCAATATCAACCGGGTCGAGGACGCGTTGCTGCGCGAGCTGCTCTGGATGTCGCTCTGGGAGATGGTGCGCGACCGCCAGCTTCGTTCGACCGAGTACCTCGCCATTGCGCGCGAGCGCCTGGGGGTCGAGTCGGACCACGACATTCTCGATATGGCCGTCGAACGCGTCGCGCTGGCGCTGGCGCGGTACGTGCCTGAATCGCGCCGCGAGGACGAAGCCCACCTGTGGTTCGAGGCCGCGATCGCGAACCTTGCCAACACGACAGAGATGGATCGCCAGATCCTCTGGGCCCGTTCCGCGGTAGCGGTGGCTGCCGCGAAGGCGGATGTCGCACTGCTCGCCGAGCATGTCACGAAGGACCAGCCGCTCAACGGTTTCAACCTCGACCAGGAGATGCGCTGGCTCGTGGCGATCAAGGCGACCGCTTTCGGACTAACCAACGCCGACGCGCTGCTTGCTGCCGAAGCTGAGCGCGATCGGTCCGATCGCGGCCGCAGGGCAATGCTTCGCGCAGAGGCCTCGCGCCCAACAAGCGGCGCCAAGGCAGAAGCGTGGGAGCGCATCAACGGTGAGGGCTACGGCTCATTCCATCTGACTCGGGCGGCGATGCAGGGCTTCTACTGGCCGCACCAGGATGAGGTGCTCGCGCCATACGCCGATCGCTTCTTCAGCTCGGTGCGCGGCGTGTTCGAGACGCGCGACCACCCATTCGCGCGCTCCTACCTGGTCTCGCTCTATCCGGCCTATCTCGCCGAGCCGCAGGTGCTCGATCGCTCGCGCGAGCTGATCTCAAAGTTAAACGGCTCGCTGCCGACGCTGACCCGTCAACTGCGTGAAGCCGCCGACGATCTCGACCGAACAATCAAGGTGCGCGCATTCGCGGAACAGGGCTGAACGCATGACCGGCCGCGCCTGGGTCGAGCCGGTAACGCTCGAGGGCACCTACGTGCGGCTCGAGCCGCTCTCGATGGACCACCTTTCGGGCCTGACTAATGTTGGCCTCGACGCTGAGATCTGGCGCTGGATGCCCATGTTCGTGCAATCACCGCAGGACATGCGCACCCTCATCGAGGAGGCATTGGCCGAGGCCGACGCGGGGACGATGGTGCCCTTCGCGACGATCGAGCGCGCGACCGGCAAGCCCGTGGGCAGCACGCGCTATCTCTCGATCGTGCCGCCACACCGCCGGCTGGAAATCGGCTGGACCTGGCTCGCCCCGGCGTGGCAGCGCAGCGCCGTTAACACGGAGGCGAAGCTATTGATGCTTCAGCACTCGTTCGACAAGCTGGGCGCACTGCGCGTCGAGTTCAAGACCGATGCGCTCAACGAGCAATCGCGCACGGCGTTGCTGAAGATCGGTACGACCGAGGAAGGCATCTTCCGCCGTCACATGGTGATGCCCGGCGGTCGGCGACGCGACTCCGCCTACTACAGCATCATCGAGGAGGAGTGGCCGCGCGTCCGTCAGCACCTCGAAGCGCGCTTGACTCGTCTGAGCCGCGCGGCCGAACGGGCCGCGGAGTCACCAGCCGAACTCCCTGACTTAGAGGCTCCGCCCGTCGAGGGCTAGGCGACTCTGGTCCCGCCGCGGCGCGGAGTGGTCTGGCGGGGTCGGCTGGGGCGGGGACTCGTCTGTGGCCGCGCCGTGCGGCGGCCCGGCCGTGCCGGACCGGACTCGCTCACTGCTGTCAAGTCGGGTTCGAAGCCCTGCACGGTGCGCACCGGGAGATCCTTTTTCAGCAGCCGATTGACCGCGCGCAGGTAGTCCTCCTCGTCGGGCGAAACGAGCGAGATCGCCCGGCCGGTCGCACCGGCGCGACCGGTGCGGCCGATGCGGTGCACGTAGTCGTGCGGGGTGTGAGGCAGCTCGTAGTTGATGACGATGGGCAGGGCCTCGATGTCGAGGCCGCGCGCGGCGACGTCCGTGGCGACGAGCACCGGCACTTCGCCCGACTTGAAGCCGGCCAGCGCGCGCTCACGCTCAGGCTGCGTCCGGTCACCGTGGATTGCCACCGCGTCGACGCCATAGCGATTGAGCTGCGAGGCGAGCCGCCCGGCCTGGAGCTTGGTGCGCGTGAATACCAGCACTTGCTTCAGATTGCGGCCGCTCACCAGCCCGGCGAGCAGCTCTGTCTTGCGTGCGGCATCCACGAGGTAAACGAGCTGCTCGACGGTCTCCGCCGACGTGGTCTGCGGCTCGATGTCGACCGACACCGGATCGATCAGCAATGTCCGGGCGAGCGCCCGAATCTCGGCCGAGAACGTCGCCGAGAAGAGCAGCGTCTGGCGCCGCGCAGGCACGAGGTCGACGATGCGCCGGATGTCGGGCAGGAAGCCCATGTCGAGCATTCGGTCGGCCTCATCGAGCACGAGGATCTCGACCTGGGTGAGATTGACTGTGCGCTGGCCGACGTGGTCGAGCAATCGCCCTGGCGTCGCCACCAGGACCTCGACGCCGGCGAGCAATTCCTTGGTCTGCGGCTCGATGTTGACGCCGCCGTAGACGACGGCGTAGCGCAGCGGCACATGGTGGCCGTACGTCCGGAAAGAGTCGTAGACCTGGACGGCAAGCTCGCGCGTGGGCGTGAGGATCAGCGCGCGAACAGGATGACGCGCGGGCGAGAAGCTGGTGTTGGCGTGGGCGCGCAGGCGCTCCAACATGGGCAGCGCGAAGGCCGCGGTCTTGCCGGTGCCCGTCTGG
>JARXKQ010000101.1 GCA_030271555.1 Chloroflexota bacterium
CGACCAGCCGCTCCGGTTCCAGCTCGAGTCGGTAGAGCGACGAGCGTCCGGCATGCTCGTGCACGAGCAGCAAAGCTGAACCGTCGGGATACCACGATGGTTCGATCTCACCGGGCAGATCCAGCGCAAACGTCCGCATCCGGCCGTCGCGCGGCCACCACAGCATGGGTCGGGGCAGGTCATCTCTTTCGTGGCTGACCAGGATCCGCTCGTCACCGGCTATCTCCGAAAAGCCGCTCGACGCGAGGCCGAGGCCCGGCCCATCCCACAGATCGCCGATCACAGCGCCGTCCAGATCGACCACGCGCAGCGCCGCGTGACGCGAATCGCCGTGCTCCGAGTGATGAAAGCAGAGCAGGGCCTCGTCGGCCGACAGCCCGCCCAGCCACGACTCATTCGCGTTCTCGTAGATGCGCCGAACACCGTCGGCGACTACGTCGATCGACGTGCCACCCTCGCCCGAGCCACCGATGGCGGCGATCTCATACCCAAGCTCGAGGCCGGTGCTGTAGAACCGACCGAGCTCCTCGGCCGCAACCGTGGCGCTGGCGCCGTCGAACGGCTGGAACATCCAATGGCCGAACTCGTCACCGTCGGTGTCGTCGAACCACCACACCTGTCCGCCACGCGGCCCGATGTGGCCGTTGAGCGTGCCCTCGCGCCGATCGGTCAGTTGGCGTGTCGTACCGGCCGCGCGGTCCGACGCGAACAGCTCCCATTTGCCACCGATTTGGTTCGAGGCGTAAATCAGGCGCTCAGGCGCGTCGGTGGCCCATTCGGGCAACGTCGTGCGCGGCGCGCGGAAGCGCTTCCGCCAGGGGGCGTCGGCAGGTGACATCTCGGGGATTATCGTCGCCACCGGCGAGTTACTCTTCCGCGATCAAGAAGCGACTTGCTCTGCTGTGGATGTCGGTTGTGTTGGCGCTGACGCTCGCGCTGGCGGCTCCCACCGCAGCGACGACCGGCTACACCTTTGTAACGGTCAACCAGCATTGCTACGGCGCCCAGTTTCAGGACGTCTACTTCAGGGTGCGGCTAACCGCCGCCGGCTCAACGTCTGCCAACAAGCTCACGATCAATTCGCAGTCGCAGTACTTCAGCGGCGGCAAGTGGCACAAGTCCTACGTGTATTCCCAGGACAAGACGTCGTTCGCGCCCAACGGCCAGCCGCACTCGATCGACTACTCGTACACCCACGAAGGAACCAACGCCAACAACTGGCGCATCGTGTCCAAGCTGCGTGCCTGGAACGGCACTCACCTGCTCGCGAGCAAGACCCTCAAGAGTCTCGCCTGCTGAAGCGCCGCAAGCCGAGGTCGTAGCACCGCGACAGCGGGGCTTCCACGGAGGCGCGCAGCAGCGGCCCGAAGGCCGTCTGCGGAGACAGTTCTAGGCGGGGCGCGGGCCGGAGCCGCGGATGGCGTCTGAGACGCGGTCCTCGTACTGCTTGAAGTTCTCGAGGAACATGGCAGCGAGTTTGCGCGCCTGAGCGTCGTAGGCAGCCTTGTCGGCCCAGGTGTCGCGCGCCCAGAGCACTTCAGTCGGGACGTCCGGGCAGTTGACGGGCACTTCGAATCCAAACGTGGGATCGGTCCGCGTCTTGGTGTCGTTCAGGCGACCGCCCAGGACGGCGCGGACCATCTGCCGCGTCCAGGTGATGTTCATGCGCTCGCCCGTTCCGTACGGGCCGCCCGTCCAGCCGGTGTTGACCAGCCAGACCGGCACGTCGTGGCGATCCATTCGCTCGCCCAGCATCTCGGCATAGACACTCGGGTGGCGCGGCATGAACGGTGCGCCAAAGCACGTTGAGAATGTCGCCGTGGGCTCCTTGACGCCGACCTCTGTGCCGGCGAGCTTCGCCGTGTAGCCACTGATGAAGTGGTACATCGCCTGGTCGCGCGTCAGGCGCGAGATTGGGGGCAATACGCCAAACGCATCGGCGGTCAGGAAGATGATCGTCGAAGGGTGGCCGGCCATGCCCGCATCGGAGCTGTTGCCGATGAAGTTCAGCGGGAAGGCGGCCCGCGTGTTCTCGGTGAACTTCTCCGATTCGAGGTTCAGCTCGCGCGTGTCGGGATCGATGTCGACGTTCTCGAGGATCGTCCCGAAGCGCTGCGTCGTCGTGTAGATGTCGGGCTCGTAGATATGCGACAGGCGGATCGTCTTGGCGTAGCAGCCGCCCTCGAAGTTGAAGACGCCGTCGTCGCTCCAGCCGTGCTCGTCATCGCCAATGAGCACCCGCTCCGGGTCCGCTGAGAGCGTCGTCTTACCCGTGCCGGACAGGCCAAAGAAGATGGCCACGTCGCCATCCTTGCCGACGTTGACGCTCGAGTGCATGGGCAGCACGCCTTCCGCCGGCAGGCGGTAATTCATGATGCCGAAGGCGCCCTTCTTCATCTCGCCGGCGTACTCGGTGCCGCCGATCAGGATCTCCTGCTTGGCCAGATTGACCAGGATCACGGTCTCGCTGCGAATGCCGTCCTTCTCGGGATCGGCGCGGAAAGTGGGAGCGTCGATGATCGTGAAGTTGGGCTCGAAGCCAACGAGATCCTCCGGCTTGGGCCGGATGAAGAGGTTGTCGCAGAAGATGCTCGCCCAGGCACTCTCTGTGTAGACGCGCAGCGAGCGGCGGTAGCGCGGATCGGCGCCGACGAAGCCTTCCTGGACGAAGACCTCACGCTCGTTCATGTGCGCCATGAACCGCGCCCTCAGGTCGGCGTAACGCTCCTCGCTGATCGGAGTGTTGAAACCGCCCCACCAAACGTTGGCGTGCGCGTCAGGCTCATCGACGAGGTACTTGTCCTTGGGCGAGCGGCCGGTGTGCTTGCCGGTGCGCACGACGAGCGGGCCGTTAGCCGCCAGGATGCCCTCGTCGCGCCGCACGGCATGCTCGTACAGCTCAGCCGGTGATAGGTTGGAGTGGCGGATATTGCCCAGCAGCGGCATGTCGCTGGTGCGCAACACGCGCTTGGCGGGTTTGTCCAGAGTGGTCGCCACTGGCCGGTTCTCCTTGCTCAGCGGAGCGCGGGATTCGTGGGCGCGCTCGTCTACTGGCGGACCGGCCGCGCGTCCCGGGTCAGCTCACAGGCTGGCTCCGCGAGTCGGCTTTCGCGGTTCGTTGGCTGCGAATTGTACGCCCGCTGTCCACCACCAAATTGCAACCAGTGCGAATATGCGCGGGTTACATGACCGTGAAGGCTGCGAACCCAAGGGTCGACTGGCTGCTATTCCTGCTGCTCGGCGCGATGTGGGGCAGCAGCTACCTGTTCATCAAGATCGGCGTCACGGCCGGGTTGCCGCCGCTGACCCTGGTAATGGGTCGCCTGTTCATTGGTGGGTTGCTGCTCTTCCTCGTGGTGCGGCTGGCCAAGGAACCGCTCCCCCGCACCCTGCGCGAGTACGCCAAGCTCAGCGTCCTGGGCTTTTTCGGCATTGCGCTGCCCTTCTACCTGATCACCGTCGCTGAGGCGAGCACCGACTCGGCCCTCGCGGCCGTCCTCGTGTCGCCCGTGCCGCTGTTCGTGATCCCCATGAGCGCGCTGTTCCTGCACGACGAGCGGCTGACCCCGGCGCGCATCGCCGGCGTGGTCATCGGCTTGATTGGCGTCGCCATCCTGGTCGGCTTCGACCCAGCATCGCTCGTCAAGAACGACGTTGGCGCCGAGCTGCTTCTCGTGGCGTCGGCCGTCTCGTACGCCATCGCCGGCGTCTACGCCAAAAAATACATCGTGGGCTACCGACCGATGATCCGGCGCTGTTCGAGGTCGGGACCGCGTTCGTGATGATCGCCGTCGCGGCGTTCATCTTCGAGCGGCCGTGGGAAGCGCCCATCAACTTCGACTCGGTCCTTTCGGTCGCCTGGCTGGGCCTGTTCGGGTCGGGCTTCGCGTTTCTCATCTTCTTCCGGCTGATCACCAACTGGGGTGCCACGCGAACCTCGACGGTCGCGTACCTGATGCCGGTCGTCGGCATCATCCTGGGCGCCCTGGTACTGCGCGAGGAGATCACCGCCAGCCGGCTGTTCGGCACCGTGTTGGTCATCGGTGGCGTGGCGCTGGTCAATATCAAGCGCGAGGCGATCGCCTCGTTCTTGGGTGGGTTGCGCGGCCGCCGCAGAAACTTGGTATCTGGACAGAACTAGTTTCCGCTGCTAGCCTTCCGAGCCATGAGCACCACCTCGCCTGCCCAAGGCACCGCCACCGAATCCGTCACGCTGCGCGCCCGCTTCTCGGCCTGGGCCGAGATCATGCAGACCGCCAACGCCCCCGTCGACAAGCCGCTCGACGGGCTGGGCAAGTGGCTCGTCATGACCCGCGCGGCCGTCTTCCCCATGACGCTCTGGTCGGGCACGATCGGCGCCCTCCTCGCCGTCGAGCAGGCCCGACTCGCGCCGGCCGGCACGATATCGATCGACTGGATCGCGGTGGTGCTCGCGGTCGTCGGCATCGTTCTCGCCCACGCGGCCAACAACCTGATCAACGACTACTTCGACATGACCGGCGGCATCGACACGGACGGCTACGTTCGCGCCCTGTACGCACCGCACCCGGTGCTGAGCGGCTGGGTCACGAAACAGACTCTGCGCAACGTGATGGTCGGCCTGACGGTGCTGGGCGGCCTGATCATGCTGCTGCTTGCCTACTGGCACGGCCCGCTGGTCATCGTGTTCGCGCTCGCCGGCCTGTTCCTCAGCGTCTTCTACGTCGCCCCGCCGTTCAGCCTCAAGCGCCACGGCCTGGGCGAGCTCGACGTGTTCCTGACCTGGGGCCCGCTGATGATCGGCGGCACCTACCTGGTCGCAGTCACGCCGCTCGACACCAGCAAGCTCATCCAGGTGATGCTCCTCTCGATGCCCTACGCCCTGCTCGTCACGAGCGTGCTGTTCGGCAAGCACATCGACAAGATCGAGCCCGACACGAAACTCGGCATCCACACGGTGCCGGTCATCCTGGGCGAGAAGCTCGCCCGCCGCACCAACCAGGTGCTGATGATCGCCTTCTACCCGCTCATCCTGGCGGCGGTGCTCGCCGGCTGGGTCGGCCCGTGGGTGCTGCTCGCGGTGCTGGCGGTGCCAACCCTGTGGAGCGTCCTCAAGGTCTACAACTCGCCCAAGCCCGCCGGCCCGCCACCGTGGTACCCGGCGCGCGGCTGGCCGCTCTGGTTCGTGGGCTTCGCCTTCCGCCACGTCCGACTCGCCGGCTTCCTGCTGACGATTGGCCTCGTGCTGAACGTCATCGTTCCGGTGAAGCTGCCGCTCCCCTGGCTCTAGTGGTGCGCTGAACGCACCTACGGTCCGCCGAGCCGGCCAAAACTGCCGGGACGCACTGCGCCCACGCTCAGCGCACGCTCAGCACGTCGCCAAATCGCGGTCTACTGGGTCCCAAATGGACCTCGCCGCCCAATCTCCGGAC
>JARXKQ010000102.1 GCA_030271555.1 Chloroflexota bacterium
GCCTTGGCGTCGTCGATGCGGCCGGCCAGTGCCTCGGCGCTGAAGCCGCCGAAGATGACCGTGTGCGGGGCGCCGATGCGCGCGCAGGCGAGCATGGCGATGGGCAGCTCCGGGATCATGGGCATGTAGATCGCGACCCGATCGCCCGTCTTAACGCCGAGCTCGACCAGCGCGTTGGCCGCCTTTGAGACTTCGCGCAGCAGGTCCGCGTAGGTGATGGTCCGCGTGTCACCGGGCTCGCCGATCCAGTGGTACGCGACCTTGTCGCCCAAGCCGGCTTCGACGTGCCGGTCGACGCAGTTGTAGGCGACATTCAACTTGCCGCCCAAGTACCACTTGGCAAACGGCAGCTCCCACTCGAGCGTCTTTTCGAAGGGCGTCGACCACGACAGCTTCTCGCGCGCGAGACGCTCCCAGAACGCGACGTAATCGCGCTCTGCTTCGTCGTACAGCGCATGCTTGGCATTGGCCTGGGCGACGAACTCAGACGAAGGCGGAAAGTGGCGCCCCTCGGCTGTCATCAGGTTTTCGATTTCCGGCGCGTTCATCGAGCCCGGCAGCGCGGAATCAGTCACGGAATCTCCTGGCGCAGCGCCGCCCACGGCGGCCTAGTTCGAAACGATGGGTGCCTGCCGAAGATAACTGTCGTCCGCCAGCTGCGCCACCATGAACTGGGCCAGATCGGCCGCAGAAACCTGGAAACCTTTCGCATCCCTTCCGACGCGGTACTTGCCCGTGGCCGGAGCATCCGTTACGCGGGCTGGCCGCGGCGCTGTCCAGTCCAGGTCGCTGGCAACGATTACGTTCAGCTCGCGCTGCTTGGCCTCGACGACATGGCGCACGAATAGGCGCACGACCGCACTCGCCACTCGACCAGAGACGGGCTTGATCTCGCCCGGTAGCGTGCACCCCGCGCCAGAGATCGTCACGAGGCGGCGCGCTCCACTGCGCTTCATCGCCGCGACAAGTGCCTTGGCGAAAGCCTCGAACAGCTGAACCTGGTCGGCCGAGTTCGTGGTGGGACCGAGCACGCTGATGACAGCTTCGGCGCCTTGGACCGCTCGTTCCACGGCGGCTGGGTCCGCAATGTCGCCCGCGACGACGGTCTCCCCGGCCTGGACCGGTTCGAGCCCGGCGGGGTCGCGCGTGAAGAGCACCAGCTCATGACCAGCTGCCCGCGCCTCTTCGCGAACGTGGCGGCCGATATTGCCCGAGGCGCCAAAGATCAGCACCCTCATCGGGGCTTGACCCAGTCGGGCAGGTAGCGGTTCATCGTCGCGAGCGGCAGCGACCCGTGGCCGATGAGTTCATCGTGGAACCTGATCAGGTCAAACTTATTGCCATCGCGCTGCTCGAGTTGGCGGCGCAGGGCAACGATCTCGCGCATGCCGGTCATGTAGGCCAGCGCCTGGCCGGGCCACGCGATGTAGCGGTCGGTCTCAGTGCTGGCTTCCAGATCGGTCAGGCCGATCGACAACAGCAGCTCGACCGACTGCTGGCGACTCCACTTAAACGCGTGCATGCCGGTGTCGACTACGAGCCGCGCCGCGCGCCACGCCTGCGCATCGAGCATCCCCAAACGCTCCCACGCGTTCTCGAAGAGGCCCATCTCGTCGGCCAGGCGCTCGCTGTAGAGACCCCAGCCCTCGGCATAGGCGGCGCCGGTGAGGCGCGAGCCGAAGCGGCGGAAGTCGGGCAAGTCGGTCAGTTCGCCTTCGATGGCGATCTGGAAGTGATGGCCGGGCGTCGCCTCGTGGAACGTTGTGGTGGCCAGCCGGTAGAGCGGACGATTCTCAGGCTGGTAGGTGTTAACGAAATAGATCCCCGGGCGCGATCCATCTGGCGCCGGTGGGAAATAGAAGGCCGGTGGGGCCTCCTGCTCCTGGTACGGCTCCACGGCGCGAACCTCGCACGTAGCCTCCGGCAGCCGACCGAACCAGCGCGGTGCCGCGGCCGTCGCCTTGGCGATCTGCGCTGTGGCCTTAGCGACGATGTCGGCGCTGCTCTTGGCGTAGTTCGCCGGATCGGCCGCAAGCGCGGCGCGCATCGATGGGACGTCGTCGAACTTCAGCTCGCGCGCGATCGCCGCTGTTTCCGTGCGGATGCTGTCGAGCTGTTGGAGGCCGTATTCGTGCAGCGCCTCAGGCGTCTCCTCGAGCGTGGTCGAGGCGAGGATCATCGTCTCGTACACCTCACGGCCGTCGGGCAGGCCCCACACACCTTCGCTCTGGCGCGCGAACGGCAAGTAACCCTCGACCGCCGCGAGATGATCGGCCAGCGCGGGCATGACCCAGTCCTCGATCGCCTCCTTGATGCGCGCCCGCGTTTTGTCATCAAGCTCGGGGTGGGCAAGCAAAAGCGGTGATTCATCGGCCGACGCGGCCGCCGCGCGGCGCGTCTGCTCGATCACCCGCTCCACGACAGGCGCGGCGGCGGTGCGGCCGGCGGCGATGCCCTCGAGCAGGTTGGCGCGATGCAGCGCCAGGAATTGGGGGAACTGTGCCAGGCGATCCAGCAGCCGATCGACGCGTTCCTCCGAATCGACCCGCTGGAAGCGCGAAAGATCGCCGGGCAGGCCCTGCGGACCGGCCATCTGGTCCATCGCCTGGAAGTGGTGCAGGTTCAGCTCGTGCTGGCGCAGCTGGATCCGGCACACGACCTTGAGCATGTCGAGCGTGATCGCGTCTTCCTGCTCGAGCATGCTCACGTTGATCTCGTTGGCGTCACCCAGAAAGCCCTTGAGTCCGGCCACCTCTTCGGCTCGGCCCTCTGCCGACGGGTCGGGCAGCTTGTCGTCGTAGCGCTCGTCGCCGAGCACGGTGGCATAGATCGGGCTGCGCGCCAGGAACCATTGCCAGAACCGATCGGCAAGGTCGATTACCGGCCGCGCGACGATCACGTCGGTCACGAGTTGGTCCTCCACGATGTCATCAGTCGAAAAGCGCCAGCTGCTCGGCTTCGCGTTCGATTTCGGGGTCCAGTCCGAGCATGGGTCCGAGCATTCCTAAGTCGGCGTCTTCGCGCGCCACCAGGCGGCGCAGATGGTCGGACTTGAGGATATGCCAGTTCTGATCGTCGAGCGCTCGGCGCAGAAGAGGCGAATGCGCCAGCTTGAAGCGGATGAGCTCGGCGCGTTCCTCGGGTACGACGAGGAAGCGGACCACCGTGTCGGCGTTGGGGACGCGCGGACCGCGCTTGAGGAGCGGCTCGGTCAGCAACGCGGTCCACTCGACCTCGAACAGGAACGTGGCCTTGCCGCGCAGGTACCAGATGCAGTCGAGCGACTCGAGCGTCGCGATGTCTCCTGCCGCAACAAGTGGCAGGTAGGCGCGCTGCTCTTCGTCGCTCAGCAGATCGCCCACCGTGCGGCCCAGGTAGGCCCGCCGCCGTTCCTTCTCGCCAACGTGGACGCGCAAGCCCAACCTGTGGCCATAGTCGGTCAGCATGCCGATGAGCTCGCCGTGCTCGACGTGGCGCGTCGTCAGCTGGTCGAGGCCGCGCAAGATGACCTGCGACGAGTCGGGATCGCGGTAGCTCGCGAGCACGGTGCGGACCAATTCGGGGTCAGGCGTGTCGTGGCCCCGGAACATGCGCGAGACGCGCTCGAAGAAGGTCGCTTCCTCCATCGCCGATGATGTCGACAGCAGACCGTAGACGGCCCACTCGAGCCGATCCGACAAAGGCGGCCGAGACTGCGCCAGGTCCTTCTCGCCGCGCAACCACCAGCGCCCCGGCTCGACCTCGGCCAGGCGAGGGTTATCGGGCCGGCGCAACTCACCCAGCACGATCTCCATGAGCAGCCGAACGTGATCGGTTGCGGAGCCACCACCGACCGCCCAGTCGGGCGCGCGGTCCGGCCCAAACTCAATCGCGCCGGGTACTGGCTCAGCAGCGGGCTGCGCCGCCTCGATGGACTCCGCTGACCCGAGGGTTTCCGCTGCTTCGGTGGCGGCTTCGGTCTCGCTGAAGGTGCGCGTGCCAACCAATCGGCGCAGATGACCCAGGCGGTCCAGACCAATCAGCACCTCGCCCAGCAGCCGCTCGGCGCTAGCCGGCTCGCCGCGCGCCTGAAGCACCGTCACCGCGAGCGCGGTCACCGCGTTCTCGACGTCCTTCAGGGCAAAGGGACCGTTAGGGTCGGCCCGCGGCAGGTCGGCCAGCTCGGGGTGATCGTCCGGCTCGTCGGCTGGGCTGGCGACATCGAACTCGAGCACGCCGGTGACCTGGTTGTTTGATTCCGACAGGAGGGCAGAGTTGAGGCGGAAGCCGGCACCGATTCCACCCAGAACGCCCGCCACCAGCCCCGACGCTCCCCCACGATCGAGCACGACCACTGCCTTGGCATCGCGCGCCAGCACGGGCCGAACCGCGATCAACGAATGTCTGAGCGCCGTCGCTTCGCGGCCGCGATCGTTGCGCGGCGGCGGACCGAAGATCCATTCGAGCGGCAAATCGGCCGCTGCCTGCCTGCCGACGACCAGCGACGTGGCGAGATAGGCCAGCGATGCGTTCTCGATCGACCAGCGCACCGGCGGCGACGTCAGTACGAGCCGCACGCGCGACCGCGGATCGAGCCGTCCCGGCATGACCGGGCGGCGCGAGGAGAAGATCGGCTCGTTGCCGGGCGTGGCAGCTGA
Organism: Chloroflexota bacterium; assembly: GCA_030271555.1. GTDB lineage: Bacteria > Chloroflexota > Limnocylindria > Limnocylindrales > CSP1-4 > JALYGJ01. The sequence continues at coordinate 4,638 of JARXKQ010000102.1, forward strand.
TCCCGTGCGCAGCACGACGTTGGCCGTGCCGTCGCTGAGCGCCTCCATGTCCTCGCCCGGGCGCGGCTGGAACGAGCCGGCGCCGGTCTCGATGCGCGTGATGAAATCACGCATCAGCCGACAACCTTCTTCGAAGGCGAGCCATGGGTTGCGCTCGCGCCACGATCGGGAGTTGGGCTGCTGGACGTGGCCATGGCGGATGCGCAGCGCCGCCACGCGGCCCGGGTAACCATTCAGCCGGCTCAGCGCCAGCAAGGCGTGGACCAAGCCCAGCCGCAGGCCCGCGTCGACCGGTGCTGCCCGGAGGCCAATCTCGAGCCGGCTGATGAGCGCCTCGAGCGCGACCAGGGTGCGCGGCGTGTACAGCGCGAGCAGCTCGTCAGGCAGAGTCGCGCTGCCATCGGGCACCGGGAAGCGGGCGCGCAGTGCGGCGTAGGCCGCAGGTCGTGGACCCACGTCAGAGGCATGCCGCACGTCGTCCTCATCGACCGGCGCGATCCGTGGCTCGCCGGGCTTGCCCTGGTCGCGGCAAAAGGCGCAGCGGAAGATCTTGCGGTCGGGCGCAGTCGCGCCTATCTCCCACAGAAACTCATCGACGATCACTGGCCGGCCGCACGTCGGACAGCGCGACGCGAACATCTGCTCGAGCACGCGCCGGAACTCACCTTCACCGCGCGGGACGGTTGCCAGCGTGGCCAGCCCGGCGTCGAAATGGCGCAGGTCAGGTGGCCGAAGCACGACCTCGGCGAGCAG
>JARXKQ010000103.1 GCA_030271555.1 Chloroflexota bacterium
GCCGCGGTCGAGCCCACGCCGAGTGCCTTGTTGGGATCGACGCGCACCTCGATCTGGAGGGCGGCGCCAAGCTCATCGTCCGCACCGACCCACAGGTCGCGACATCGGTCGACGAGCTGCGTAACGTCATCGTCGGCGTGGCGGTGCGTGTCCCACTGAGCCAGGTGGCCAGCGTCGAACAGGTCAACGTCCAGGGTTCGATCACTCGCATCGATGGTGCGCCCGCCGCGCAGATCACGGCCGAGGTCACGAGCGAGGACACCGGTACCGTGTCGCGCGAGATCAGCAAGCAGGTCGACGACCTCGTGGCGAGCGGTGCGCTCCCGGCCGGCGTGAGCGTCACGCTCAGCGGCGTCACCGCCCAGATGAACGAGGCGTTCGGCGGCCTGTTCACCTCGATGGCGGTGGCCATCCTGCTCGTCTACGTGATGATGGTGCTGGCGTTCAACTCGCTGCTGACGCCGTTCATCATCATGTTCAGCCTGCAGCTGGCGACGATCGGCGCCTTCCCGGCGCTCTACCTCACGGGCCGGCCCATTGGCGTGTCATCGCTGATCGGCTTCCTGATGCTCATCGGGATCGTGGTCACCAACGCCATCGTGCTGCTCGACCTTGTTGAGCGGCTCAGATCCGAGGGCCACCCGATGAAGGAGGCCCTCATCGAGGGTGGACGGACCAGAGTCCGACCCATCCTCATGACTGCCTTCGCCACGATCCTTGCCTTGATTCCGCTGGCCGCGGGCTTCAACCAGGGCTCGATCATCGCGGCCGAGCTGGGGACCGTCGTCATCGGCGGCCTGTTCAGCTCAACCTTCCTGACGCTGCTCGTGGTGCCGGTGGTCTATTCACTGGTCGACGGCGGCCGTCAGACGGTCGGGCGCTGGTTCCGCCGAGGAGCCGCAGAGGAGCCGACTACCTCGCTGCTGCCCGCCGTCGCCATGGCGCTGCCGGCGACGCAACCGACCATCGCTCCGGCAATCGGCCACGCGATCCCGGATATGGCGCTCGTCCATGAGCGGGCCGCGCCCGCGCTGCCGGCGGGCGGCACGAAGGGTCTGCCATCCGGCCGCCAGCCGGGGCTGGTCAGCCGCTTCCTGCGGTGGCTGCTGCGCGGCTAGACGTCGGCCATATCGTCACCGACACCGCTAACAAGTCGCCCAAGCTCCGTCTTGGAGCAGGCGAGCGCTCCTGGCGAGCGTGGGCACGTGGCGTTCGTTGCCCTTAGTGCCCAGATTCTGTCGCTTAAGGCCGCTCACGTCGGTATGGCCGGCATTCACTAAGCCGCGCGGCGCGGTCGACTTATACTCGGGCCGCCGATGAAGCAGATGTACCACCCCGACGATCTCGCCGCGATGGATCCGCTCGTGCTGATGCGCAACCTTGACCACGTGCGCATGACGAGCCGGCGGCTCAGCTACATCCTGCAGCAGCAGGTTCACCTCTACACGCCTGAGGCGAACAAGGTCCGCGGCGAGATCGACGAGTACGTCGAGGCCGAGCGTCAGATCGAGTGGGAGATGGCCCGCCGCGGCCTGCGCAACGAGTAGCGCGCGGCCCAATCGGGCCAAATGCGCCGCTTCGGCGCGCTAACCGCCACGTCTGGGTCCCAGCTGGCCAGATGTCTCGCATCAGTGCATTGGCGGGCTGACCGCGGCGCCCTCCTGGTCATACGCCCATCCGCGGAGCACTTGGCCGGGTAGGCGTTGTGCATCCCCTCCTAGTGCTCGCCCGGCTCGCATTTGGCCGGATCCACCCCGGCCGATGCGCGATGCTCGCCGCCGTGGCCTGAATCTCCGGGCCGCGGCTGGCCAAGTCGTCGTCTAATGCTTGTCGGGCGGTCAAATGGCCCAGTCGGTCAGGCCGGGGAGCGCGCTAGGTTGCCGCGGGGGCCAGGGTGAGCGCCGGCATCGCGGGGCGCGGCTCGACCAGCGCCTCTTCCTCGGCGATCACGCGCTGCGCCAGCTGGCACAGGCGCGGCATCTCGGCAAGGCAGAAAGAGATGCCGCGCTCGGCGAGCTCGGAGTAGCCCAGCCCGCGGAAGAGCCCGTGCCCGGCAACCGCGCACATCTCGTCGTAGATGAGCGGCCAGGCAACGGGCCGGCGGCGATAGCAGAACCGCACAAATTCAAGCGCCAAGTCCACGCCCTGGGGCGCGTGCTCATCCGACACGGTCAATCCTCTCCCCTGCGTCCGGGCCCCGGGTTCGAGCGCGGTTGCCAGCTCGTCCGCCGGGCGGCTCGCTTCCCTCACCACCTCGTCGTCCGATCTCTGTCAGGGCGCGACGTCCGCCGGATTGTAGGTCTGACCGCAGGATTGCGGGAAGGCGGTATGTCCACCTTCTTGTCCACGATGTTCTCCACACGGTGGAGGAAATTGAGACGCCCCCGGGGCGCGGTCCGGGGGCGTCGGGAAGTTCATATGTGGTACCGCATATCGGATTCGAACCGATGATCTCCGCCTTGAGAGGGCGGTGTCCTGGGCCTCTAGACGAATGCGGCGAGGCGGGCCGTAGTTTACCTCAGAGTCGGTGCGATTCAATGAACGCTCGAATCGAGTCGGCCACCCGTTCGGACGTCTTTTCGCCGGTGATCAGGCCGTAGTGCGACAGCTCGGAAAACGAGATGTAGTCGGCGCCAAGCCACTCCGCCAGGCGGTGACTGTCGGTGTCAGGGAACCAGCGGTCGAGCCCACCACCGATTACCAATCGGGGCACATCAGCCAGCTGGTCCCGGTCGACCTCCACGCCCTCGAGCATCTGCCGCCGCGCGGCGCCCGACTCGGCGCCCAACATGTGCTGGATGCGCATCACGTCGTCCGACGTCAGGTCGGGGTTGGCGCGCTGGAGGGCATCGATGGGCCCCTCCCAGCCCAGCAGCTCGCGCTTGTAGCGCTCGGGCAGCAGCCGGACCATGTGCGCCGGCGGCGGCTCCAAAAGCTGCGCGGGCAATGCCGGGCTGATCAAGATCAGGGCGCTGATGGGCTTGGCCTGGGCGACGCGCAGTGCGAGCAGGCCACCCAGCCCATGACCGATCACGATGGGCGGCCGCGGCATGATCTCGGTCGCGGCGATGGCGTCGTCGATGTACGTGTGGATGTCAATCTCGGCGAAGTCGGCGGTCTCGCTCCAGTAATGGCCGCGCAGGTTCAACGCGTGGCCCTCCCAGCCGCGCGGCGCGAAGTAGCCCAGGAAGCGATGCCATTGCCACGAGCCGCCCAGCTCACCGTGGAGGAGGTACAGCGGCTTGCGGCGCGACCGCCGTTCGGGCAGCCACGACTCGATGTAGAGGCCGCGCTCGCTGATGAACCGCTCGTCCTTGCGAATGGGCCGATTGGCGCGCGGATCGACCTGCGACCCGTTGCCCGAGTCGTGGCCGTTGCCGTTCGCGCCGCCGACCGCGGTCACATCAATAGGTCGGCTGTCGTCGAAGTCGCTCATCTCGGCCCCGACTACCAGAGTGGGTTGAAGACGAGGCCGGTCGCGGCCTTGGGGTAGAAGAAGGTCGACTTGGGCGGCATGAAGCCACCTTCCGCTGCGACCCGTAGCACCGACTCGACCGGCGTCGCCCGAACCAGGAAGCAGACATCGGCCTCGTTGTCTTCGACGGCGCCGATGGCAGCTTGTGCGTCGCTGACGTAGGTCAGGCGGCCGCTCGCATTGAGCTCGTCCGTCGTGCTGCCGATCATCTGCGGCAGGGTACTCGACAGCACGTCCACGTCCAGATCCGCAGAAGTGGCGTTATTGACCATGAGCAGCGCGCCGCCATTGCGCGTCCATACTCCGAGAGTGCCCGAGGGCGACGCGGGATCGTCGAGGCGCATCCGGTCCAGCAGGGTCACGTAATCGCTGATCGGCTCAACTGAATATGGGCCGGCCGCTACCGCCAGGATGTCGGCGGTGTTCAACGGGCCGCGGATGACGCGATGCCATGGGCGCAGCGCCAGGCCGCCTGAGTGCGCGTCGTACAGCAGCGCCAGCACGTAGCCCGCGCCAGGGGTCGCGTCCAGGTCGGCCGCGGTGCCGTCAACCGTGGCTCGATAGCGCAGCGCCGTCTCGTAGCGATGATGACCATCGGCGATCGTCAGCGGGGCGCGGACGGCCAGCCTCAGCAAGTCCTTCGCAGCAGGCGTTTGCTCGGGGTCAATTGCCCACAACCGCTGACCAATGCCGCCCGGGCCGGCCGCGGCCACCGCCGGCGGCGCACTCAGCAGCGCGTCCATGAGCTCAGCACTCGCCGCGCCGCCCGCCGCATCTTCGTACAGCAGCAGCACCGGCGACAGGTTGACGCGCGTCCGGCTCAGCAGCTGGAAGCGATCCTCCTTGGGCGCGGCGAGCGTCCGCTCGTGGGGCCGCACGCCGCTGTCGGGGCCGTAGTCCTCCAGCCGCAGCCGGCAGAAGAACGATCGCGCGACGCGCTCGTGCCCGTCGACGGTGTAGCGCTGCTCGTACAGGTAGAGCGTCGGCCGCTCGTCGCGCTCCAGCACGCCGGACGACTGCCACTGCTCCAGCAGCCCTGCCGCGGCGTCATACGAATCGGGTAGCTCGAGCCGCACCGCGTTGTGCGGATCCTCGTCGACGAGCCGCTGCCGTTCGGCGGGCGAGATGACGTCATACGGCGGACACAGCACCGCCGACACGTCGGCAATGACGGAAGGGTCGTAGCGCAGACCGCGAAATGGCTGGAGTTCAGGCACGACCACGGATGGTAGCCGTGCGCGCCTGTGCAACTTTCAGGCCACGCCGGGCGTCTTGGGCGGGCAACCACCTAATCTGAGGGCTGATGGACCGTCGTTCGTCGCGGGTGAGTCGATTCGTCGCCGTGGCGTTCGCGCTCGCCCTGTTCGCTCCCTTGACACACGCGGCAACCGGCCTGGCAGCATCGCCTTCGCCATCACCGCAGCCCAACCCGGACATTCTCATCAATGCCCGCGCGCTCCTGGGCGGCAACGTCCGACCTGGCGCGTGGACCGCGGTCGCAGTGCACGTCGAAAACTCCGGGCCGTCGATCGACGGCGAGATGCGCATCGATGCCGGCCAGTCGACCGGCTCGCGCTACGGGCTCGAGGTTCATCTGCCCACGGGCGCGAAGCAGGACCTGACGCTGTACGCCCAGACCCAGATCTTCGGCAGCAAGGTCAACGTCGATCTTGCGGTGCGCGACCAGGTGATCGCGCGCCAGCAGGTGCCCATCAAGTCGCACGACGCCTACAACCCCATCGTCGCGGTCGTCGCCGAGCACCCCGAGGGGATGCTCGCCCAGATCAACGCGGCGCTGGTCAATCCCAACGTCACCACGCCCAGCGTCATCACCCTGGGCGTGGCCGATCTGCCGCCGCGCGTCGAGGCGTGGGCCGCGATCGACCGGCTGGTGTGGCAGGACGTTGAT
>JARXKQ010000104.1 GCA_030271555.1 Chloroflexota bacterium
TTCTCGACGACCTTGGCGAGGGCGCCGTCGAAGGACAGGCCGGCGCGAACCGAGATCGTCAGCAGGTCGAGCGTGTCGGGCGTCGCCATGAGGACTGCCTTCTGGCGCGCCTTGATGCGGCGGCTCAGCCACATCTCGGGGCCAAGGAAGCCCATGCCGCCTAGTGCGACCGCGCCCACGAAACCAAACGGTGGGTTGCCCAGAAGCACGCCAAAGAGCACGAATGCGCCTGCGCCAACGAGGCCGGCCAAGACCAACTTGAGGCCCAGGAAATCGATTGTGCGCAGATCGCCCGGGTTGCCCGCCATGGACAGTCGCTTTTCAGTACGGCTGACTTTCGACGGGCTCGCAAAGCGTTGGGCGATACCTGACAGGCGTGATGCGAGCGGACGGAGCGTGCGCTCGAAGAGCGGTTGCTGAAGCTCGATCTCCTCGAGCGTCCGAGCCTGCATGGAGCCCAGCTGGGACAGGCGCGCCTGCACCGGGTCCATTTGCTTGGACCCTGCGAGAGCGAAGAAGACGAGCAGGACGCCGAGCGCAGCGACGCCGGCCATGACTATGGGAAGCATGCTCAGACCTCGATGTCGACGATGCGCCGGATGAGGATGAAACCGATGAGCATCATGAATCCGCCTCCGGCAAGGATGAACATGCCGGCGGGCAGGCCCATCAGCTCGGGCGGCTTCTGGAGCATTGGCGCCATGAAAGTCGGGGCGATGACGGACATCACGATCACGAGGCCAACCGGCAGAAAGCCGACGACGTAGCCCGACATGCGCTGCTGCGCGGTCAGGGTGCGAATATCACCCTTGATGCGCACGCGCTCGCGGATCGTAAAGGCAATCGAGTCCAGGATCTCGGCGAGGTTGCCGCCGACCGTGTGATGGATGGCGATAGCCGTGGTCATCAGGTCAAGGTCGTCCGAGCGCACGCGACGCTGCAGGTTGGCGAGTGCCTCGTCGAGCGGCAGGCCCAGGTTGACCTCGCGAATAACCCGGGCGAACTCGGTCGAGATGGGCGGGCGGGATTCGCGCACGATCATCTCGACCGCCTGCAGGAAGGACGAGCCGGCGCGGAGGGAGTTGGCCAGCAGCATGATCGTGTCAGACAACTCGCTGTTGAACGCCTTGAGGCGCTTGCCCTTGCGGCGGCCGAGCCAGAACTTGGGCAGCCACCAGCCCAGCACGAGCGCGACAGCCCATACCAGCGGGCTCGACAAGACGCTGATGAGGGGGCTCAGCGCGATGACGACCAGCGGCACGCCCACGATTGCTCCGGCGCGGATCGCCAGGAACTCGGTCGGCTTGAGGGCCAGGTCAGCGCGAGCCAGCTCGCGCGCCATGTTGCTGCCCCAGTCGCGCCGTTCGATCACGCGGTTGAAGTTGGCCAGCGCAGCGGAGGTAGCGATGCGCTCGCTCAGGTCACGCGGAGCCGCGCTGTCGCGCTTCGCTTCGTCGCCCGCGGCGTACCGCTCGAGGCGAGCGTTGACGTCCGACCCGCCGGCCAGGCTGAAGAAGATCAGCAGAACGCCCAGTCCGGCCCCGGCGGCGATGAGGATGACCAATGGATCCATGGCTAGATGGGACTCCCGAACATGCGCGGCGGCAGGTGGATGCCGTGCGCCTCAAACTTCTCGGCGAAGCGCGGCCGGACCCCCGTCGGGCGGAGGCGGCCCTGGACTTTGCCTTCCACAAGGCCGGTCTGCTCAAAGACGAAGACGTCCTGGAGGACGATCACATCGCCTTCCATGCCCTGGACCTCGGTGATGTTGGTGATCTTGCGCGAGCCGTCCTTGAGCCGCTCCTGGTGAACGATCAGGTCGACGGCTGAGGCAATCTGTTCGCGCACGGCGCGCAGCGGCAGCTCGACACCGGCGAACAGCACCATCGTCTCGAGACGAGCCAGCATGTCGCGCGGCGTATTGGCGTGGCCGGTCGACATTGAGCCGTCGTGGCCGGTGTTCATGGCCTGGAGCATGTCCAAGGCCTCGCCGCTGCGGCACTCGCCGACGATGATGCGATCGGGCCGCATGCGGAGGGCATTTCGTACGAGTTCACGGATCGGAACGGCGCCCTTGCCCTCGATATTGGCGGGGCGCGACTCGAGGGTTACGACGTGCTCCTGGCGAAGCTGCAGCTCGGCTGCGTCCTCCACGGTGACGATGCGCTCGTCGTTGGGGATGAACGAGCTCAGGACGTTGAGCATGGTGGTCTTGCCGGAGCCGGTGCCGCCGCTCACGAAGATGTTCAGCCGCGCCTCGACGCAGGCGCGCAGGAAGTCGAACATCTCGGGCGTCGAGGTGCCGTAGCGGATCAGGTCGTCGGTCGTCAGTGGCGTGGACGCGAACTTGCGGATGGTCACCACAGGGCCAACGAGGCTGATCGGCGGAATGACCGCGTTGACGCGCGAGCCGTCGACGAGACGCGCATCGACCATCGGGCTCGACTCGTCGACGCGCCGGCCGATGGGCGAGATGATGCGATCGATGATGCGCATCACGTGCTCGTCGTTCTGGAATGTGATGTTGGTCAGCTCCAGCTTGCCGGCCCGCTCGACGTAGACCTGGCGCGGGCCGTTGACCATGACTTCAGTGATGCTCTCGTCGCGCAGCAACGGCTCGAGCGGACCAAGGCCCACGATCTCGTCGGTGATCTGTTCGAGCATGCGCGTCCGCTCGGCGCGGGTCAGCGCCAATCCCTCGGCATCGAGTGCGCGGCCAAAGGCTTCCTCGATTTCGCGCCGGACCTCGACCGCATTGGCCAGGTCAAGCTTGGGGTCGATGTCGCCAATGACGCGCTGCTGGATGCGGAACTTGGCGTCGCGGAACGACTCGCGCAGCGGCACCTGGGCGAGCATCCGGCCGGTGGTCATGCCGCTGCCCTGGCCGGGCGCGGCGGGCGTCGCGCCAGCAGCCGCGGGCAGGCGCTCGAGTCCCGCCGTCGGCCGGGTCGCCGGGGCGGGGGCGCGGCCCTGGGGCTCGGCCGGGTCGGCCGGAGTTGCGCCGGGCAGCTCAGATGCCGGGCGGGCGCTCTCGATGCGGCGCAGCAGTGACATCAGCTCCTCCTACCTAGTGGGCGCGCCACTGGAACAGGCCCCCGTTCTTGCCCTTCACGGCCGCCCGGGCCGGGGCCTGACCCGTTTGGACCTGCTCGCCGCCAACAACAGCTTTGGCCAGTCGCACGACGTCTTCACTTACGCGTGTCTGGCGCGCGGCCACTACGAATGGCACGCCGCGGTTGAGGGCATAGACGACGGTTCGGCCGTCGGACACGACGCTGTGGCTGATCTTCCGACCGATTGAGCTCTCGACATCGTGCAGCCGGATGCCATAGCCCGAGTCGGCCCGATTCAGCAGCAGCTGAACCTTGTTCTCGGGATAGCCCAGCTGCTCCACGAGCGCCAGGAACTGGCGAATGTTCTTGATGTTCGTGATCTCAAGGGTCAGAACGGTCAGCACGACGTCGCTCTGGTCGAGGAACGCGAGCGTCACGTCCTGGAGCAGCGGTGAGCAGTCGATGACGACGAGGTCATGGGTCATGCGCAGCGCGGCAACAATCTTCGAGACATGGTCCGGGCCTACCAGCTCGGCCATTTCCGGGCTGGGCGGCGCCATCAGCACGCGCACGCCGGTGCTGTGGTCGATCAGCGTGGACTCGAGCGTCTCAAGATCGCCACTGGCCATCTCGCGGGCCAGGTCGGCGATCGTCTGGTTCTTGGGATTGAGGTTGAGCAGGACCCCGACGTCACCGAACTGGAGGCCACCGTCGACCAGCACCACCTTCTTGCCGAGCTCGGTCTTGGCGGCGACCGCGAAGTTTACGGCGAGCGTGGTCCGACCGACACCACCCTTGGGCGAGAAGAAGGTCACCACCTGGCCGTTGTGCGTCGGCTCGGTGGGCTGTGCATGGCCGTTCGTCGGCGCCACTGCGGGTCGGGTGCTGGCGAAACGGTCGAGCTTCTGACGCTCGCGCTGGTGGACCTGGCGGATCGACGCAGCGAGCTCGTCACTGGAGAACGGCTTGACCAGGAACTCGCGCGCCCCGGCGAGCATTGCCCGGCGCAGGTAGTCCGGCTCGCCCTGGACGCTCATCATGATGATCGAGGCTGACGGCACGCGGAGCGATAGCTGCTCAGCTGTCGCCAGACCGTCCATGCCGGGCATGTTGATGTCGAGCAACAGCACGTCGACCGGTGCATGCGTTGCCAGATTCAGCGCTTCCTCTCCTGAGCCCACGCTGCCGGTAACCGCGATGTCGCTCTCGAAACTGAGCAGCTTGGCCAGGTGATCGCGCGTCTCGGCGATGTCATCGACGATCACCACGCGAATCGGCTCGGCCATGGTCATGCTCATTCCGCTATCCCCGCCGGCGCTGCTCAGGGGGTGACCGGAGCGGGCGGCAGGACCCCGTAGTGATCGACCAGCCATTTGAGCGTGATGCCCGTGGTCGTCGCATCCGCGGCACTCGCGTCACCGGGGGCGCGAAGCACGAGTGAGATGTTGCCGTCGAGCTGACCGTAGCGGACGATCTCGGTCTGCTGGGGTGAGACCGCGAGCACCACCACCACGTCGGGCACGGGCGAGCTGGCGGGCGCGGTGATGTTCGTCGGCTCAGTCGATCGTGGCAGAACCGCGAGCACCTGCACGTTCTGCACAACGACCTTGACCGTGGTGTTGTTGAGGTAGGTGTCGATCGAGATGTACGGGTCGGGCGCGGCCCCATCGACCGTCGTCTGGCCGGCATTGGGGTTAGGGATCACGATGGGGTTGAGCCCGTCGGTGTCCTTCATCGAGATGAGCACGTCCACACGGTCGCCCGGCTGAAGCAGCTCACCGACTGCGTCGACGCTGCTCAAGGGGACGGCTATGGCGCGGAGGCCCGGCTCGAGTGACTGGGCGATCTGCTGATTGACGTTGGTTTCGAAGTCGGCGCTTGTCAGCGCCTGGCCGGCCGGCACCGCGCGGCGGACGACCTGCCCGACGAGCTCTTCCGGACGTTGGTAGGTGCCCGACGCCTCAGCCTGGGCACGAGTCTGCGTAGTGAGCTTATCGGCGGTCAGCTCGGTGCCCAGGGGCAGGTCGAGCGCGGCCACGACGACGTTCACGTCCTGGGGCGGGGGCGGCGCCTGTGTCTGGCCCATGTTGCCGAACGCGAGCACGGCCACGAAGGCGACGGCCGCCAACGCCACACCGGCGATGAGCATGAATCGGTTAGCGCGCTTCAAGGTTGCCGCCTCCACGGTCGATTGACAGGTGTCAACGACTGTAGAAGTGGTCCAGAGTGGTCCCAATCCCACCAATGGGCTAGGACTATGGGCCGCTCGTGCACAAAAAGAGGAGCGCCAGCTGGTCCTGACAGAGGGTTGGACCAGGCGGC